>NZ_JARWNW010000205.1 GCF_029868325.1 Nocardia carnea | reverse complement strand
ACTCGCGGCTGCGCCGCATTGTATCGCGGGCGGGAAGAAAGGACCGGCCGAACCCATTCACGGCCACGCGGGACAACGCGCCGCCCTGGTTTTGTGTGGGGGGGTTGCGGGGCGGGCGCCCCTTCTTTTTCTCCTTTCGCCCCCCACCCCCCGCGCGCGCCAGCGCGCCAAGAATACTGTGACGGGTTTCACTCGGCGTGATAACGTCAGCGCAGTTTGGCGCACCGAGGTTGTGTCGATTCGGTGTGTGGAGGTGAAGAAGTGTCCTACATCCTGTTCGATTACCTGTTGCCGATTCTCGGGCCCAGCGCCGCTGAGTACTGGGCGAAGCTGCTGGTGGTCAACCCGATCTGAGTCGGTTTCCCATGCCCCGCCGGGCCGGTGCCGACACCGGCCCGGCGGTGTTTTATCCGGTCCAGTTTCCGTAGTGGTGCATATAACGCCAGGTCGTGATCAGTCCAGTGCTCCCGGACTGGATATGAAGGCCGATTCGGGGCGCACCTAGACTCGTGGTGTTCATCGACGATTTCCCCTGCACCGGACACAGGAGCTGCCGTGACCACGCCCGAGACCGCACAGACCACCGAAGCAACCCGCGAGGCCGGTACCGCCCGCGTGAAGCGCGGTATGGCCGAGATGCTCAAGGGTGGGGTGATCATGGATGTGGTCACCCCGGACCAGGCCAAGATCGCCGAGGACGCCGGCGCCGTCGCGGTGATGGCGCTCGAGCGGGTGCCCGCCGATATCCGCGCCCAGGGTGGCGTCTCCCGGATGAGCGATCCGGACATGATCGACGGGATCATCGAGGCCGTATCCATCCCGGTGATGGCCAAGGCCCGGATCGGGCATTTCGTCGAGGCGCAGGTGCTGCAGAGCCTCGGGGTCGATTACATCGACGAATCCGAGGTGCTCACCCCCGCCGATTACGCCAACCACATCGACAAATGGCAGTTCACCGTACCGTTCGTCTGTGGTGCCACCAACCTCGGTGAGGCGCTGCGCCGGATCACCGAAGGTGCGGCGATGATCCGCTCCAAGGGTGAGGCCGGCACCGGCGATGTCTCCAATGCGACCACCCATATGCGTCAGATCCGCCAGGAGATCGCCCGGCTGGGTTCGCTGCCGGCCGACGAACTCTATGTCGCCGCCAAGGAACTGCAGGCCCCCTACGAGCTGGTTCGCGAGGTCGCCGAAACCGGGAAGCTGCCGGTGGTGCTGTTCACTGCGGGCGGTATCGCCACCCCCGCCGATGCCGCGATGATGATGCAGCTCGGCGCCGAGGGTGTGTTCGTGGGTTCGGGCATCTTCAAGTCCGGCAACCCCGAACAGCGCGCCAGCGCCATCGTGAAGGCCACCACCTTCTACGACGACCCCGATGTGCTGGCCAAGGTTTCCCGCGGTCTCGGCGAGGCGATGGTCGGGATCAACGTGGAGGATATTGCCCAGCCGCACCGGCTGGCCGAACGCGGCTGGTGATCCTTCTTCTCGGACACTCGGCGTACGCGCGGGCCCTGGCCGCGGCGCCTGCCGGAACGCGCGGGTAGTAGGACTGACCTGCGCCCGGCGCAGCGGTTGTAGGGCCGGCGGCCGGTCGGCAGCGGCGACGGTCGAACGCCGGACCGGTCGGCAGCGCGAGGCGTCGAGTCGGCCTGTACCCCCATGAGCGCCCGGCCGGTTCCGAACGGCTCAGCCGGCTTCGGTGCGCAGGGCGGGACGATCCGGGTGGTCCCAGCGGAGGAAATAGTCCGGAGGTTCGGGATGCTCGCGGTCGTGGGCCAGAAGCGCGGGGACGGTCCAGGCGTCTGTTTCCGCGGTGTGGCGGGCCAGCGCGGCCGGGCTCAGGTCGAGGCGGACGGTGAGGTCGAAGGGAAGGTCGCGGCCCAGCAGCATCGGACCCGCGACGAACAGGACGGTGCCGGGGCTCGCGCGGCGGCGGAGCGCGCGAGCGGATCGGTCGGCCGCTTCGTCCCATAGCGCGGGCAGCCATCGGCCGTCCGTGCGCAGCGGGTCGAGGACCTCCCGGCGCAGCGCCGGATAGTCGAACCAGCCGGTTCGGTAAGCAGTCTCGTCGCGGCCGAATTCCATCCGCAGCGAGGCCGGCCGGACGTAATCGTGCACCGAGACCAGTTCGGCCGGTCGGCCGTCGGCACGGAGACGGCCGGCGGCCAGGCGGGCGAATGCAAGCGGGTGCGCGGCATCGGCGCCGTCCACCGCGACCAGTTGCCCGCCGGATTCGCGTAACTGCCGGGCGATCCGCTCGGCGAGTGCGTCCTGGGTGATCGGGGTGAAACGCGGCATCGGTTCATCACAGCAGGTCCCACGGTGCGGGCGGTGACCGGGATTACCCGCCGGTGAATCATGGGAAATAGGACTCTTCGGGCTAATCTCAGCCAATGGCGACTATCGAAGAGGCGTTGGAGCTCGAACGCCTCGAACGCGATATCTTCCGCGGCGCGTTTCCCAAGACCCAGCTCCCCCGTACCTTCGGTGGGCAGGTGGCGGGGCAGGCGCTGGTCTCGGCGGTGCGCACGGTGGAGCCGCGGTTTCAGGTGCATTCGCTGCACGGCTACTTCCTGCGGCCCGGAAACCCGGAAGCGCCGACGGTGTACATGGTCGACCGCATCCGGGACGGGCGTTCGTTCTGCACTCGCCGGGTCACCGGTGTCCAGGACGGGGACGCGATATTCACCATGTCCGCGTCCTTCCATATCGGTGACGAGGGGCCTTCGCACCAGGACGAGATGGCCGAGGTGGCGCCGCCCGACGATCTGCCCGACGCCGAGACCTCCATGGACCCCGAACGCCTGTGGGCGATGCGGGAATGGGAGCACTGGGATATCCGGCCGGTCCCGCAGGAGCAGGTGACCCAGCGCCCCGGCGTGGTGTCGCCGCAGCAGGTGTGGTTCCGGTACCGGCATCCACTGCCCGACGATCCGCTGTTCCACGTGTGCACGCTCGCCTATATGAGCGATATGACGCTGCTGGGGTCGTCGAAGGTCACCCATCCCGACGAACCCACGCAGAACGCCTCGCTGGATCACGCCATGTGGTTCCTGCGCCCGTTCCGCACCGATGATTGGCTGCTGTACGACCAGTCCTCGCCGTCGGCCGGTTTCGGCCGGGCACTGACCGGCGGGAAGATCTTCGATCGCAGTGGCCGAATGGTCGCCGCGGTGGTTCAGGAGGGGCTGATCCGCACCCTGCGGAAGTGAACACGGCTCGGGAACTCGGCGTGACCTCGCGCACACCGGCTCGCCTCGTAAGCTCGCACAGGTGAACGATACTGCGGTTTCCCGGGACAGCCGGCCGGACGTCGATCTCGTGGCGTCCGCCGATCGGCCCACCATCGGTGTGCTGGCCCTGCAGGGCGATGTCCGCGAGCATGTCGCGGTGCTGGACCTGTGCGGTGCCGACCCGGTGCTGGTACGCCGTCCGGCCGAGCTCGCGGCGGTCGATGCGCTGGTACTGCCCGGCGGGGAATCGACCACGATCTCCAAACTGCTGCAGGTGTTCGAACTACTCGAACCGCTGCGGGAACGGCTGCGCGACGGGATGCCCGCGTTCGGGTCGTGTGCGGGCATGATCCTGCTGGCCGACGAGGTGCTCGACACCCGCCCCGATGCCCGGCATCTGTCCGGTATCGATATGACCGTGCGCCGCAACGCTTTCGGCCGGCAGGTGGATTCCTTCGAAACCGATCTCGACTTCGCCGGAGTGGACGGCGGTCCGATGCGGGCGGTGTTCATCCGGGCGCCGTGGGTGGAACGGGCCGGTGAGGGGGTCGAGGTGCTTGCCCGGGTACCCAGCGGCCCCGCCGCCGGCCGGATCGTGGCAGTACGCCAGGGTGCTGTGCTGGCCACCTCGTTCCATCCCGAGGTGACCGGCGACCATCGCGTGCACCGGCTGTTCGTGGATCTGGTTCGCGACCGCTGAACTGCTGACCGGCCGCTGTGCGAGTAGGGTGACGGAATTGTCCGCCCGGCCTGCCGGTAGCGTGAAGCAGCAGACCAGCCATCGACCTGAAGGAAGTAGGGAATGAGCGGCCACTCCAAATGGGCCACCACCAAGCACAAAAAGGCGGCGATCGATGCGAAGCGCGGCAAGCTGTTCGCCAAGCTGATCAAGAACATCGAGGTGGCGGCCCGCACCGGTGGCGGCGATCCGGAAGGCAACCCGACTCTGTTCGATGCCATCCAGAAGGCGAAGAAATCCTCGGTTCCCAACGACAACATCGAGCGCGCGCGCAAACGCGGCGGTGGTGAGGAAGCCGGCGGCGCCGACTGGCAGACCATCATGTACGAGGGCTACGGCCCCAATGGTGTCGCGGTCCTGATCGAATGTCTCACCGACAACCGTAACCGGGCGGCGGGCGAGGTCCGGGTCGCGATGACCCGCAACGGCGGCAATATGGCCGATCCGGGTTCGGTGGCCTATCTGTTCCACCGCAAGGGCATCGTCACGCTGGAGAAGAACGGTCTCTCCGAGGACGATGTGCTGATGGCGGTGCTCGACGCCGGTGCCGAAGAGGTCAACGACCTCGGTGAATCGTTCGAGATCATCAGTGAGCCCGGCGATCTGATCGCGGTGCGTTCGGCCCTGCAGGCGGCCGGTATCGACTACGACTCCGCCGAATCCGGCTTCCAGCCGTCGGTGAACGTCGCGGTGGACGTCGACGGTGCCCGAAAGGTGTTCAAACTGGTCGACGCGCTCGAAGACAGCGACGACGTCCAGAATGTGTACACCAACGTCGACGTCTCCGACGAGGTCCTCGCCGAACTGGAGTGATTGCTCCGCCGCCGGGGTCGCGCTCGGCGGCGGTCGCGAGCGTTGCCGCTGAGTGCGGGTCGGTGATCGCCGCGGCGGGCCCGCGATCCTCGCGGAATGCCGGCAACTGCGGGCGACCGAGTTCCCGCGCGGCCTGCCCACCGGACAGGCCGTGGCGACGACGGCCGGTGAGTTACCGGCGCGCTGGGTCATCCATACCGTCGGCCCGGTGTGGTCGGCCCGCGGGGACCGTGCGGCGCAGTTGGCACCGCTGCTGGCGTCGTGTTACCGCGAATCGCTGCGGGTCGCCGAGGAACTGGGCGCCCGCAGTGTGGCGTTTCCGGCGATCTCCACCGGCGCCTACCGCTGGCCCATGGACGACGCCGCCCGCATCGCGGTCGGCACTGTCCGGGAGGAAAGCCCTGCCGCGATCGAGGAAGTGCGGTTCGTACTGTTCGACGTGGCCGCATACGATGCCTTCTCCAGTCAGTTGGCTCTCTGATCCCACCGCGCTGGTGGGTGCCGGACCACCGATCGCCGAGCCATCCACCGAGGTCGCCGTGCCCGTGGAACGGCCGCAGTCGGTCCGCGCGGTCTCGGCGACGTCACACCGGATACACCTCGGGCCGTGTCGATCACTGGACGGGCGGGGCCGGAAACTCTGACCGGCTTCGGCGAGATTGCCGACAGGATTGTGCTGCGCCCTGCCCGAGGTAGGGGTCCGTGTCACTGTCCTCCGGAATTCCCGCGCTGCACTAGACTTCGAACAACTGTTCGTTCTGGGAAAGGTTGTGCGGGTGCGGGTGATGGGCGTCGACCCCGGGCTCACCCGGTGCGGGATCAGCATGGTCGAAGGGGGAGCCGGTCGTACTGTGCGCGCCCTCGCCGTGGATGTGGTGCGGACCCCGGCCGAACTGGACCTGGCCCAGCGGCTGCTGCGGATCGCGGACGCCGCCGAGGACTGGATGCGCACCCACCGGCCGGAGGTGGTGGCCATCGAGCGGGTCTTCGCCCAGCACAATGTGCGCACCGCCATGGGGACCGCGCAGGCCGGCGGAGTGATCGCACTGGCGGCCGCGCGCCGCGATATCCCGGTGATGTTCCATACTCCCAGTGAGGTGAAGGCCTCCGTGACCGGTCACGGCGGGGCGGACAAGAAGCAGGTGACCGCCATGGTCACCCGGATCCTCGGGCTTGCCGCGCCGCCGAAGCCCGCCGATGCCGCCGACGCGCTGGCGCTCGCCATCTGCCATTGCTGGCGGGCACCGCTGATCGAGCGGATGGCGGCCGCCGAGGCACAGGCCGAGCGGGCCCGCCGGCAGTACACCCAACGACTGGAACAGCAGCGGAAGGCGGTGCGCGGGTGATCGCGTCCATTCGCGGCGAGGTTGTCGAACTCGCCCTCGACCATGTGGTGCTCGAAACCGCCGGGGTGGGATACCAGCTCAATGCCACACCCGCCACATTGGCGGGGCTCACCCGCGGCGAAGAGGTGCGGCTGCACACCGCGTTGATCGTGCGCGAGGATTCGATGACCCTTTACGGGTTCGCCGACACCGAGGCCCGCGATCTGTTCGGTCTGCTGCAGACGGTATCGGGCGTGGGCCCGCGGCTGGCCATGGCTGTCCTGGCGGTGCTCGAGCCCGAAACCTTGCGTAAGGCGCTGGCAGCCGGTGATATCGCGGCACTGACCCGGGTGCCGGGAATCGGGAAGCGGGGAGCCGAGCGGATGGTCGTGGAGTTGCGGGACAAGGTGAACCTGGTCCTGGTGCCGGCGGATGCACCAGGCATCGTGCCGGCCCCGGCCCGCACCCCGGTGCGTGATCAGGTGGTGGAGGCGCTGATCGGCCTCGGTTTCCCGGCGAAACAGGCCGAGCCGGCGATCGACGCGGTCCTCGCCGAACAACCGGACGCGGACAATTCGACCGCACTGCGTGCCGCGCTCGGGATGCTGGCATGAGTGCGTCGGGCCCCGCGACGGTAGCGAAGCATCTGCACGGCGAGAACCTTTAGGCGGTCATGGATTACGACAACTCCCCGGAAGCGGAGGATTCGCCGGTCAGCGCCGGCTACCTGCCCTCGGACGGCGATATCGAAACGGGACTGCGGCCCACCTCGCTGGACGGTTTCATCGGCCAGCCGCGGGTGCGCGAACAACTGTCGCTGGTACTGCGCGGTGCCCGGGCGCGCGGCGGCACCCCGGACCATATTCTGCTGTCCGGCCCTCCCGGCCTCGGTAAGACCAGCCTGGCCATGATCATCGCGGGTGAACTCGGCACGGCATTGCGGATCACCTCCGGCCCGGCGCTGGAGCGGGCCGGGGATCTGGCCGCCATGCTCAGCAATCTGGTCGCCGGGGATGTGTTGTTCATCGACGAGATCCACCGGATGGCGCGGCCGGCGGAGGAGATGCTGTATCTGGCGATGGAGGATTTCCGGGTCGACGTGGTGGTCGGCAAAGGTCCCGGGGCGACGTCCATACCGCTCGAGATCGCGCCGTTCACCCTGGTCGGGGCCACCACCCGCTCGGGCGCGCTGACCGGGCCGCTGCGCGATCGCTTCGGTTTCACCGGGCATATGGATTTCTACGAAACGGACGAACTGCTGCTCATCGTGCAGCGATCCGCGCAGATCCTCGGGGTGGATATCGATCCCGACGCCGCCGCCGAGATCGCCGGACGTTCCCGCGGTACGCCGCGTATCGCCAATAGGCTGCTGCGCCGGGTCCGTGATTATGCCGAGGTGCGCGCCGACGGCTGGATCTCCCTCGGGGTGGCCCGGGCCGCGTTGGAGGTCTACGACGTGGACGCGCTGGGCCTGGACCGGCTGGACCGGGCGGTGCTGAGTGCCCTGGTCCGCGGTTTCGGCGGGGGACCGGTCGGTGTGTCCACGCTCGCGGTCGCGGTCGGGGAGGAGGCCACCACCGTCGAGGAGGTGTGCGAACCGTTCCTGGTGCGCGCCGGGATGGTGGCGCGGACGCCGCGCGGGCGGGTCGCCACCGCCGCGGCCTGGTCTCATCTCGGGTTGACGCCTCCGCCGGATCTCACATTCGGCGCGCTCGAGGTCCGCGGTCGCGAATCCCAGCCCACGCTCGATCTCTTCGATCGGTAACCACCGGTAGCAATCCGCCGATCGCGGCAACGGGTCGCCGGCACGTAGACCGCCGTCGGATGCAACGAAGCCGCGGACACGGCGGATGGCCCCGGTCGCGTGACGATCGGCGGCGGATGTGGCGGTTCAGACTCCGAGTTCGGCCCGGACTCGTCGCAGGAAAGTATCCACCTCGTCGGGATCGTAACCGCGGTTCAGCCAGGTACCGCCCGGCCGGAGCCCGCTCCGGAGTCGTTCCGCGCTGAGGGTGGTCCGCCCGGCCAGGGCCGCGGCGATATGGTCGAGCAGATCGTCGACGTCGTCCATCCGGTAGCCGCGGCGGCCCCACGGTGCCGTGGTGAACGTGATGTGGTGCACATCTTCGGGCGTCATACCCCGATTATGGCCGTAACCGGTTGCCCGGCAGTTGGTTCGCCAGGATCGCGGTTCCCTCCGACCGACCGGGTGGCAGCAGGCGGATACCACTTTTCCGGCGTGCGGGTGTGGCGCCCGGCCGAGGAACTGGCAGACTGTGTGCGTACCTGCCCCTCTCCCCACCAGATCAGGAACTGACTTCGACCATGGATTTCCTGTTTCCGCTCATACTGGTAGCGCTGCTCGTGCCGATGTTCCTCGGTATGCGCCGCCAGAAGAAAGAGGCCGACAAGGTCACCCAGATGCAGGACAGCCTGAAGGTCGGTGACCGTGTCACCACCACCTCGGGCCTGCTCGGCACCGTGGTCGAGGTCGACGACACCACCGTCGATCTGGAGATCGCCGAGGATGTCGTGACCACGTGGTTGCGGCTGGCGATCCGGGATGTGCGCAGCGATGACGAGGCCTCCGGCGACGAGGCCACCGCTGACGAGGCCACCGGAGACGAGGCCACCGGAGACGAGGCCGCCGTGACGGCCGATTCCACCCCCGTGGCCGATTCCGCCGCGGCTGTCGCGGAGGAAACCCCGAAGCAGACCGAGACCCGGCTGACCAAGGACTGAATTCCACGGCCCGGCCACCGGACCGGATACACCCGGGCGACCGGTGGCCTCGGCGTGTGCCCAGCCGATCGATGCGGGCGCGCCCGTGCCGGCCGGCCGTTCCACCCAGAACTTCCGCCTAGGAGATGACGACCTGTGCCACCGTCCCAGGGATCGGCGCATCAACTCCGCTGGCTCGCCCTTTTCGGCGTGCTGGTGGCCGCGATCTACGCGCTGGTGTTCTTCACCGGTGACAAATCACCGACGCCCAAACTCGGCATCGACCTACAGGGCGGTACCAGGGTCACGCTGACCGCCCGGACACCGGACGGCAACCGGCCCAGCCAGGACAGCCTGACCAAGGCCCAGGAGATCATCGAGAACCGTGTGAACGGTCTCGGTGTTTCCGGTTCCGAGGTCGTGATCGACGGCGACAACCTCGTCATCACCGTTCCCGGTGACGACAGTCAGCAGGCCCGTACGCTGGCCACGACCGCCAAGCTCTATATCCGCCCGGTACTCCAGGCCGTTCCGGCGCCCGGCAGTCCGCAGGCGCAGCAGGCGCCCGGCCAGCCCACCGCACCGGCGGTTCCCCAGGCGCCCGCGCCCGCCCCGGCTCCGGAGGCACCGCCGGCCGGGGACGGCGCCGGTGTACCGGCCGAACCCGAGCAGCCGGCCCCGGAGACTCCCGCCGCCGCTGCCCCGGTATCCGCCGAGGATCTCGAGGTCCGCCCGGCACAGGCCCCCGGGACTCCCGCGCCGGAGCCGCCGCCGTCGACCGAGCCTGCGCCCGCACCGGCGCCGGGTGAACCGGCCCCGGCCGACGAATCGCTGAGCCCGCAGGAACAGGCCCAGCAGGAGATCGAGGCGGCCAAGACGCTGCGGCAGAGCACCGACCCGACCATGCAGCAGCTGGCGATGTCCACGATGGACTGCGCCGCGGCCGACCCGCTGGCCGGTAACGACGACCCGAATCTGCCGTTGGTCACCTGTTCCACCGACGGCACCGAGGTCTTCCTGCTCGACAAGAGCCGGATCGACGGCCAGGAGATCGCCGACGCCACCTCCGGGTTCAATACCGAACAGTCCCGCCACGAGATCAACCTGGAATTCAAGTCCGGTGGCAGCGACGCCTGGGCGGCGCTCACCGGCGAGTACGTCCAGCAGCGGGTCGCGTTCGTGCTGGACTCGCAGGTCGTCAGCGCGCCGGTCGTACAGCAGGGGCCGCAGCTCGGCGGGCGCACCCAGATCTCGGGTAATTTCACCGCCTCCTCCGCCCAGGATCTGGCGAACACGCTGAAGTACGGTTCGCTGCCGCTGTCGTTCGAAACCTCCGAAGCCGAGACGGTCTCGGCGACGCTCGGGCTCTCCTCGCTGCGCGCGGGCCTCATCGCCGGTGCGGTGGGTCTGGCCGTGGTGCTGCTGTACTGCCTGGCCTATTACCGGATGCTGGGTTTCTTGACGGCGTTGTCACTGGTCGGATCCGGTTTCGCGGTCTACGGGATCATGGTGCTGCTCGGCCGGTGGATCGGGTTCACCCTGGACCTCGCCGGTATCGCGGGTCTGATCATCGGTATCGGTATGACCGCCGACTCGTTCGTGGTCTTCTTCGAACGCATCAAGGACGAGATACGGGAGGGCCGAAGTTTCCGGTCCGCGGTTCCACGCGGCTGGCAGCGAGCCCGGAAAACCATCCTCTCCGGTAACGCCGTCAGCTTCATCGCCGCGGCCGTGCTCTACGTGCTGGCCGTCGGACAGGTGCGCGGGTTCGCCTTCACTCTCGGACTGACCACCATTCTCGACGTCGTGGTGGTGTTCCTGGTGACGGCTCCGCTGGTGCAGCTGGCCGCCCGTTCCGCCTTCTGGGCCAAGCCCTCGGTGAACGGTCTCGGCGCGATGCAGCAGCTGGCCCGTGAACGCAAGGCGGCCGAGGCCGCGGTGGGGAAGGCGTGACGATGAACAGTTCCGTAACCATGGACAAGCCCGAACCCGCGCGCACGAACGGTGCCCGGCACAGCTGGATGAACCGCCTGTACACCGGTACCGGCGTATTGGATGTGGTCGGTAACCGCCGGCGCTGGTACATCGTCACCGCGGTCATCGTGCTGGTCTGCCTGCTGAGTATGGCGGTACGCGGTTTCACCTTCGGTATCGATTTCGTC
Source organism: Nocardia carnea (assembly GCF_029868325.1). Lineage (GTDB taxonomy): Bacteria > Actinomycetota > Actinomycetes > Mycobacteriales > Mycobacteriaceae > Nocardia > Nocardia carnea_C. The sequence continues at coordinate 23,590 of NZ_JARWNW010000205.1, read as the reverse complement.
GGCGGATCCCGGATCCAGCTTCCGGCCGGTGATGCCACTACCGAACAGGTCGAAACGGTGTATTCCGATGTGCTCGGTTCGGAACCCGAATCGGTGCAGACCGTCGGCACCGGTGATACCGCCACCATCCTGATCCGTTCGGAAACACTGAGCGCCGAGGACCTCGGCGCCCTGCAGACCGCGTTGTTCGACGAGTTCCAGCCCACCGACGACAGCGGGAACCCGAGCCGCAACGCCATCAGCGCCTCCGATGTCAGCGAAACCTGGGGCGGGCAGATCACCCGGCAGGCGCTGATCGCGCTGGTGGTGTTCTTGGTGATCGTGAGTGTCTACATCGGGTTCCGCTACGAACGCGATATGGCGCTCGCCGCGCTGGCGGCCCTCGTCTTCGACCTGTTGGTGACGGCCGGTATCTATTCGCTGGTCGGTTTCGAAGTGACCCCGGCGATGGTGATCGGCATGCTCACCATTCTGGGTTTCTCGCTCTACGATTCGGTCGTTGTCTTCGACAAGGTCGAGGAGAACACCCGCGGCGTAACGCATACCAACCGGCGCACCTACGGCGAGCAGGCGAACCTGGCGGTCAACCAGACACTGATGCGGTCGATCAACACCACCCTGATCGGTGCTCTGCCGATCATCGGTCTCATGGTGATCGCGGTGTGGATGCTCGGCGTCGGTACGCTGCAGGATCTTGCGCTGGTGCAGCTGGTCGGCACGGTGGTCGGTGCCTATTCGTCCATCTTCTTCGCGACCCCGCTGCTGGTTTCGATCAAGGAACGCTGGGGTCCGGTCGCCGCGCACACCAAGAAGGTGCACGCCCGGCGGGCCGGCCGGGCGCCGCAGGGTGCCGGGCCGGCGCCCCGCCCGCGCCCCACGGAAGCGGGCGACCGGGAACCGCGGGTGGCGCGCGGCGCCGGTTCCGCCGGGCCCGCGCCCGGCGCACGTCCCACGGGTAAACGACAGAGGCGGCACTGACTACGAGGGGTACGGATCGATGCGACTGCCATATCTGCGCCGGACCATCGCGCTGCTCGCGGCAACCACCGCGGCCGCCGGATTGGCGGCGGGATGTTCCGGTGAGGATCAGGTGCCCTCGATCGGTTACGCCGTCGATACTGCGGTCACCAGTTACAACGGTGGTACGGCCGCGGGTGCGGCCTCGGCTCAGGCCGTCTTCGGCCGGGTGCTGACCGGGTTCTTCTATACCGGGCCCGCCGGTCAGCCGGTTGCCGATACCGATACCGGGACCGCCAAGGAAGTGCCCGGTGAGGCGCAGACGATCCAGTACCGGCTCAATCCGCGGGGCGTCTATTCCGACGGCGTGCCCACCTCGTGCGACGATCTCGTCTTCACCTGGGCCGCCCGCAGCGGCCGGTTCCCGGGTTTCGAATCGGCGAGCACGGCCGGTTACGAGGATATCGAGCGGGTGGAATGCCAGCCGGGCTCCAAGGACGGCACCGTGGTGTTCCGGCCCGGGAAGCGCTACTTGCCCTGGCGCACCCTGTTCGGTGCCGGCGAATTGATGCCCGCCCATGTGGCGGCCGAGGCGGCGGATGTTCCCGATATCGTCGCCGCCGTCCAGAACGACGACCGGCCCGCGCTGGACCGGCTGGCGCAGTTCTGGAACACCGGCTGGAAACTGGAACCCGGTGACCTGGACATCACTCGCTTCCCTGCCTCCGGGCCGTACCGGATCGAATCGTACGGCCTCGAGGACGGCCTCGTCCTGGTCGCCAACGAGCGCTGGTGGGGGGAGGCACCGGCCACCGGCCGGATCGTCGTGTATCCCAAACCGGCCGATCTCGCGGCCCGGATCGAGGACGGATCGGCGGCCGTGGTGGATATCGGCGCGGGGTCGCTGCCCGAGATGAACCTGGACGCCTACTCCGTTCAGCAGTTGCCCAGCCGCGGTGTCGAACAGCTCGTCCTCAACACCGGCGGGGTGTTCGAATCGACCGCCGCGCGGCGCGCTTTCGCCCTCTGTGTGCCCCGGCAGGCGCTGTACGACCAACTCGGCCGGGTCACCGAGCCGCCGGAGGCGGGACTGGGCTCGGGCCCGTCGAATTCCCGAACCCTGCAGCAGGATTCGCTGTACTACCCCGCGGCCACGGGCGCAGCCGGGCCGTTCGCGGCCGGTGATGTCGAAGGCGCCCAGGCGGCGCTGGCCGACGCCGGTAAGGACGGGATGGTCGTCCGGATCGGCTACCTCGCGCCCGACGCCCGCCGGGCGCAGACGGTGTCGATGATCGCCGATGCGTGCAAAGCGGCCGGTATCACCGTAGAAGACGCGAGCACCCCGGACTTCACGCCCGCGCGGTTGCGTGAGGGGGCGGTGGACGCGGTGCTCGGCGGGCCCGGGGGAGCGCAGGGACCGGCGGGTTCACTCGACGGTATCGCCGCGATCGGCGGCCTGCGCAGCGGTAGCGGACTCAATATCGGCCAGTTCCGCAACGGCCGCTTCGATTCGATCACCGATCAGCTCGCCGCGGAGGACAACTCGACCACGCAGCTGAATCTGCTCACCGAGGCCGAGAACCTGCTGTGGGCACAGCTGCCCAGCGTCCCGCTGTTCGCGACCCCGCGTACGATCGCGTTCTCCGGTGGCCTGGACAACGGTATCGCGGGTCCCACCCGGGCCGGATCCGGCTGGAATATGGACCAGTGGGTTCTGCAGCGTTGATGCCGAGTGTGTCCGATGAGAGAGGTATCCCGATGAGTAAGCATGCGGCGGCCGGACCTGCCGAGGCAACCCGCGAACGCGGCGGGCAGGCCGCCGAGCTCGTCCGGCGCCTCACCCGCTGGGCCGATGATTTCCCGGAGCCCGGGGTCCGCTTCGCCGACCTCACCCCGGTTTTCGCCGATCCCGACGGGTTCCGGTCCGTTGTCGACTGCTTGGCCGCGCTGGTTCCGGACGCGGATCTGGTCGCCGGGGTGGATGCTCGCGGATTCCTGCTCGGCGCCGGGGTCGCGACCACGCTGGGGACCGGGGTGCTCGCCGTCCGCAAACGGGGCAAGTTACCGCCTCCGGTGATCACCCGGGAATATCAACTGGAGTACGGGACCGCCGCGCTGGAGGTCCCCGCCACCGGTGTCGAGCTGGCCGGCCGCCGGGTGCTGCTGCTCGACGATGTGCTGGCCACCGGCGGCACCCTGGCGGCGGCCGCGGATCTGTTCACCAGCGCCGGCGCGCATATCGTGGCCGCGGCGGTCGTGCTGGAACTCGAGGGCCTGGGCGGACGCGCCCGGCAGGGCGATTACCCGGTCACCTCGATCGTCACCGTCTGAACGTGCCCGATGCGGGAATCGTGTGATCCCTGTCGAATAATGCTGGCGTCGCCCCGGACGCGGGTGTAACCTCGTCGAGGTCTTGTTCCCGGGGATCGGAGTTGCCGTTGCTCTCATGAGGTAGTCGCTCGTGCGGCCCGCATAATGCGCGCCGCGTCCGCATCGATACCTCAGGGGCAGCCGTGGCCGATATTTCTCTTTCCGATCTCTGTTTTTCCTGGCCGGATGGCACTCCGGTGTTCGACGGGCTCGACGCTGTGCTCGGGCCGGGCCATATCGGCCTCGTCGGATCCAACGGGGCAGGGAAATCCACTCTCTTACGTCTACTGGCCGGTGAACTGCGCCCGGCGCGTGGTTCGATCACCGTATCCGGCGGACTCGGTTATCTGCGGCAGGATCTCGGTCTGGCCGTGGGGCAGCGGGTCGATACCGTGCTCGGTATCGCTGAAACGCGAAAGGCGCTGCACCGCATCGAATCCGGATCCGGCGACGAGACCGATTTCGATACCGTCGGCACCCGGTGGGATATCGAGGAACGCGCGGTGGCGTTGTTCGGGCGGCTCGGGCTGGATTATCTGGCGGGTTCGGTCGCGCAGTTGGACCGCCGGCTGGAAACCCTCTCCGGCGGGGAAACCGTCCTGCTCGGCCTGGTGGCCGAACTGCTCCGGGAACCGCAGGTTCTGCTGCTGGATGAACCCACCAACAACCTCGATTCGGCGGCCCGCACCCGGCTCTACGACGTCGTCGACCAGTTCACCGGCACCGTGCTGGTGGTCAGCCACGACCGGGAACTGCTGGAGCGCATGAGCGCTGTCGCCGAACTGCGCGGTGGCCGGTTGCGGTTGTTCGGCGGTAACTACAGCGACTACGAGCAGATCGTCGAACAGGAACAGGAGGTCGCCCGGGCGGCGATTCGCGACGCGCGCAGCGATATGCGCAAACAATCGCGGGAGCTGGTGGAGGCCCGGATCAAACTCGACCGGCGGCAGCGGTACGGGCAGAAGATGTACGAGAACAAGCGCGAACCGAAGATCGTGATGGGACAGCGTAAACGGCAGGCCGAGGTATCGGCGGGCAAACTGCGCAACAGCCATATCGAGAAGGTTCAGGAGGCGAAGGATCGGCTCGAACAGGCCGAGGAATCCTTACGCGACGATCGTGAGATCCGGGTCGAACTACCCGATACGCGGTTGTATCCCGGTCAGCATGTGGTCGCGCTGGAGGCGGTGCGGCTGGCCAACGGCCCGGTGGTCTCACTGGCGGTCGACGGTCCGGAGCGAGTGGCGATCACCGGCCGCAACGGGGCCGGGAAAACGACGCTGCTGCGGCGGCTCACCGCCGAACCGCCGCGGGTGCCGTGGCGGATGCTGCCGCAGCGGCTCGATCTGTTCGACGAACGCCGCAGCGTCTTCGACAATGTCGCCGCCGGCGCCCCGCACGCCGAACCGGAGCGGATCCGCGCCCAGCTGGCCCGCTTCCTGTTCCGCGGCGCTGCCGCCGATGTGCCCGCCGCCGCGCTTTCCGGCGGTGAGCGGCTGCGGGCCGCGCTGGCAATGCTGTTGCTCGCCGACCCGGCGCCCAAACTGCTGATTCTCGACGAGCCGACCAATAACCTGGACCTGGTGAGTCTGCGGCATCTCACCCAGGCCCTGGCCGCCTTCCAGGGCGCGCTGCTCGTGGTGAGTCACGATCGGCGGTTCCTGGCCGATATCGGTATCACCAGGTGGGTCGAACTGACCCCGGACGGGCTCGGGTGAGGAACCCGAACCCACACGGAGTGGGAAGGACGAGGTCGAATACGGTGTTGTATCGGGTGGGTCCGCGTATCGATAGGTGTCGATGGTGTTGCTCTGGGGTCTCCCGTACTGCTGCGGGGTCTAAAGTTGGTGGTCTGAAGCGTTGCGGTGCTACGCCGCGGCACGGAGAGGTGGTGGCATGACTCAGCATCTGGGCGAGGCGAAGGTCGAGCAGACATCGGGCTCGCAGTCCAACGGTGCCGGAGCCGCCGCCTCCCCTGCCGGTGCGCGTCCCGGCGCCGAAACCGAGCCCGCTCGGCAGTCCGGCGCCGTCCCCAGTTCGGCCTCCCGCCGGGTGCGCGCCCGGCTGGCCCGGCGGATGACCGGTCAGCGCGGTATTCCCGCGGTGAAACCGGTGCTCGAACCCCTGGCCACGGTGCACCGCGAGCTGTATCCGAAGGCGAATCTCACCCAGTTGCAGCGCGCCTTCGATGTCGCCGACGAACGCCACGCCACCCAGTTCCGCAAATCCGGCGATCCGTACATCACCCATCCGCTGGCCGTCGCGAATATCCTCGCCGAGCTGGGGATGGACACCACCACCCTGGTGGCGGCCCTGCTACACGACACCGTCGAGGACACCGGGTACACGCTGGAACAGCTCACCGCGGAATTCGGCTCCGAGGTCGCCCACCTGGTCGACGGTGTCACCAAACTCGACAAGGTCAACCTGGGCGCGGCCGCCGAAGCCGAGACCATCCGCAAGATGATCATCGCCATGGCCCGCGACCCGCGGGTGCTGGTGATCAAGGTGGCCGACCGGTTGCACAATATGCGGACCATGCGGTTCCTGCCGCCGGAAAAACAGGCCAAGAAGGCCCGCGAAACCCTCGAGGTGATCGCCCCGCTGGCGCACCGGCTGGGGATGGCGACCGTCAAATGGGAACTCGAGGATCTCGCGTTCGCGATTCTGCATCCCAAGAAGTACGACGAGATCGTCCGTCTGGTCGCCGACCGGGCGCCGTCACGTGACACCTACCTGGCGAAGGTGCGCGCCGAAATCGTGAACACCCTCGCCGCGTCCCGGATACCCGCCACGGTCGAGGGCCGGCCCAAGCACTACTGGTCGATCTATCAGAAGATGATCGTCAAGGGGAAGGATTTCGACGATATCCACGACCTGGTGGGTATCCGCATCCTGTGCGACGAGGTCCGCGACTGCTACGCCGCCGTCGGTGTGGTGCATTCGCTGTGGCAGCCCATGGCCGGCCGTTTCAAGGACTACATCGCCCAGCCCCGCTACGGGGTGTACCAGTCGCTGCACACCACCGTGGTGGGCCCGGACGGTAAACCGCTCGAGGTGCAGATCCGCACACACGATATGCACCGCACCGCCGAATTCGGCATCGCCGCGCACTGGCGCTACAAGGAGACCAAGGGCCGCCACTCGGGTGACGCCGCCGAAGTCGACGATATGGCCTGGATGCGGCAGCTGCTCGACTGGCAGCGCGAGGCCGCGGACCCGGCCGAGTTCCTGGAATCGCTGCGGTTCGACCTCAAGGCCCCGGAGATCTTCGTCTTCACCCCGAAAGGCGACGTGATCACGCTGCCGCAGAAGTCCACACCGGTGGATTTCGCCTACGCGGTGCACACCGAGGTCGGGCACAAATGTATCGGTGCCCGGGTGAACGGCCGGTTGGTCGCGCTGGAACGGCAACTGGAGAACGGCGAGGTCGTGGAGGTCTTCACCTCCAAGGCGCCGAACGCCGGGCCCAGCCGCGATTGGCAGCAGTTCGTGGTCTCGCCGCGCGCCAAGGCCAAGATTCGCCAGTGGTTCGCCAAGGAGCGCCGGGAAGAGGCGCTGGAGAACGGCAAGGAGCAGATCAACAAAGAGGTCAAACGGGTCGGCCTGCCGTTGCAGCGGCTGATGAACGTCGACGCGATGACCGCCGTGGCGCACGAACTGCACTACGGCGATATCTCCATGCTCTACACCGCGGTCGGTGAGCATCAGGTCTCCGCGCATCATGTGGTGCAGCGGCTCATGGCCCAGCTCGGCGGAATCGGCGATGTGGAGAATGAACTCGCCGAACGCTCCACTCCGTCCACCACCCCGCCGCGGCAGCGGCTCAGCGGTGATGCCGGTGTGCTGATCCCCGGCGCCGAGGGCACCGTGGCCAAGCTGGCGAAATGCTGTACTCCCGTGCCCGGCGACGAGATCCTGGGGTTCGTGACCCGCGGGGGTTCGGTGAGCGTGCACCGGGTGGATTGCACCAACGCCGATTCGCTGCAGGAGCAATCGGAACGAATCATCGACGTGGAATGGGCGCCGTCGCCGCATTCGGTTTTCCTGGTGGCCATCCAGATCGAAGCGCTGGACCGGACCCGGTTGCTCTCCGATGTCACCAAGGTGCTGGCCGACGAGAAGGTCAACATCCTGTCCGCGGCGGTGACCACGCACGGCGACCGGGTGGCGATCAGCAAGTTCACCTTCGAGATGGGTGATCCGAAGCATCTGGGCCATTTGCTCAATGTTGTCCGCAACGTCGAGGGCGTCTACGACGTCTACCGGGTGACCTCCGCCGCCTGAGTGTTTCGGGGCCTTGGCAGCCGCTGCGGGGCCGCCGGAATTTTGTAACGTTCCGGCCGCAACGCGCCGCGGCGCGTCCGGGGGGTGCAGGCGGGTCGCGTAAACTCTTCGCCGCTTCAGCGGTCATAGCCGGAATCTGTTACCGTTTACTGCGTTTCGTCGCGCTCGGTAACTGCGGTAAGAGTGATTGCGGGTCGCTATGGCTGTAAGCAGAAGTTTCTCGGGGATGCTGATCGCACTCACCGTCGCTGTGGCGACCGTGACAGCAGGGACCCTTACAGCTCCCGCATACGCCCAGCCGCCCGACCTCTCCGGGCCATCGGGTTCGTCGAACGAATTACCGGTCAGTACCTGCCCGGCAATGTACGCCTTGGGGATCCAGGGCACCGGCGAATCGTCGCCGGATGCCGCGCCCACCACTGATACCGGCATGCTGTCCACGGTGTTCCGGCCGCTGATGGCCGCCGCACCCGAGGAAGAGCTGGTCCAGCGCGCCTATGTGCCCTACGAATCCAGTTTCGGTGGGATAGACGGCGGTAGCGTCACCCCGTATTCGGAATCGGTGAGCGGCGGGCTGATCCGGTTGCGCACCATGGCCGTGTCGGTGGCGCAGCGCTGCCCCGATACCCGGTTCGCGATCGTCGGCTATTCCCAGGGTGCCCATGTCGCTTCGGTATTCGCCCAGGAGATCGGGCAGGGGCAGGGCCCGTTGCCCGACGACAAGATCGCGGCCGTGGCCCTCATCGGCGACCCCACCAGAACCCCCGGCGCCGCACTGTTTCCCGGTGCTCCGGGTAAGGCGAACCCGGATCCGGCGCCCGGCACCGAGGGCGCGGAAATCGCCGGAATCACCGCGCTTCCGCAGGCGCCCGCCACCGGCGGCGGGATCGCCCCGAACCGGGACGCCGCCGAGGATTTCGGCACCCTCACCGGACGGGTGGCCAGCTTCTGCGCCCCGGGCGATCTCGCCTGCGACGCACCCGAGGGCGCGCCGATCCTGAAGGCGGTGGCCAGTATCGTCGGGCAGGCCAAGCTCAGTGGTGGCGACCCCATCGCCTCGCTCACCTCGGTGGCCCAGGCGCTCGCCTTCACCTCGATCAAAACCGCGACCAAGGTGGTCAACGAGGATGTTTCGGGCACCTCGCTGGCGAATCTGAACATCTCGCCGAAGAAGTCGATTTCCGAACGGCTGGCCGATGCCGCCGATCCGCGGACCCCGCTGGATATTCCGGGTGCGATGCGGGCGCTGCTGAAGGTCGGCATGATCGGCCTGAACGCGGTGGTCACCGTGGTGCGTACGGTCCTGAACCCCGCGGCGATCGCCGAACTGGCCACGGCCGGACTGGCGAACCCGCCGGCGGCGCTGCTGCTGCTGGGAACCAAGCTGCTGGGCGCGATTCCGCAACTCATCCCGCCGACCACCGGTATCCGGCTGGTGACCCAGGCTTTCAATGCCGTCGTCGACAACATCCAGGACAACCACGCCCTGCTCGACACCACGACGTGGGTGCGGTACTGGGACACCATCCAGCGGCATCAGGCCTATGGCAACGCATCGATTTCGGCCACCGGCGAAGCGCCCACGAAGTTCATCGCCGACTGGTTCGCCGCTGCCGCGCGGGATCTCGCGAACGCCTACGGCAGCGGTAGCGAACCGGTTGCCGACGAACCGGCCCCGCTCGGTAGCGCTCCCGGGGCCGCGGCGCCGCCGTCCGCCGGATTCTCAGGAACCGGGCCCGGCGCGTCGCCTGCGCCCGCTCCCTCCGGTACGGGACAATTCCCATTCGGGACAGGAGCCGGCGGCGTGTCCCCGGATCGGCCGTCGGCAGACCGGTCCGATACACCCCCGACAACCGAAAACGACTCGTTCTCCGTGAACTGATCGCCGAGAGGGATCGATGATGCGATATCACGTGCCCGGCGCCACGGGAATGGGGGAATGTTGAAGTCCTACAAAAAACTCGACCGATGGTACGACCCGCTCGAACCCGAGGGGGACAGTGGTGCCGTGGACCGCCCGGCCGAGCGGCCCGAACCGGAGGTCACCGCGGCCGCCGCCGACGACGGTCCCGCCAGGTATCCCGACTATATCGCCGAGGCCGGTAGCGCCTCCGCCGCGCCGGATCCGGCGCCCGCCGAACTCTCCGGCCGACGCACCGAATTCACCGGCGGCTGGTCCGACTGGGTGGACGAGCCGGCCGGCGAGCGTGACGGCGATCTGTTGCGTATGCCCTGGCCCGAAGACGAAACCGCCGAACCCGCCCGTATCGGCCGTAATCCCGGCCGGTTGCGCGATATGTCCGGCGATGCCACTGCCCGCCGGCGCCGCACGGTCGGCGTCCTGATCGCCGCCGTTATCGTCCTCGCCATCGCTACGGCCGTGGTGGTGTATCTGCTGGCTCCGGGCGCGCCCCGGGCAGCCGGACCCGACGACGGGGCCGGTTTACGTTTCACTTCCGGCAGCGCGGGGACTGTGGCGGGCAGGCAATGTCCGGAGGAACAGGACGGCCCGGTGCTCCGCGGCGCCGGCCCGGGCGGAACGGATTCCGGGCCGGCCGCGATTCTGCGCTTCCAATATGCCTACTACGTCGAGCGTTCCGGTGCCGCTGCCCGCGCGGTGGTGGCGCCCGGTGCCCCGGTGTCCTCGGGCGAGGTCATCCAGGCCGGGATCGACAGCGTCGAACCCGGCACCCGGCATTGCGTACGCATCGTGACCGTCGCCGACGGGCGGTACTCCGTCGAGGTCACCGAATACCGGCCCGGTGGTGAACCGGCCACCTACAGCAGGCAGACGGTCACCACCGCGGCGATCGACGGCCGCACCCTCATCACGGGTATTACGGCCGGATAGAGGAGAGTGCAGGATGGGAGAGGATTGGAGCCGCTGGCTCGATACCGCATCGGATTCCGAGGCGGCGGACGAGACCGGCGCGAACCGGAAGGCGTCGGTGGTCCGGCTGCGCGGTAACGGTGGCCGCACCCCGGGCGCGGCCCGGCCGATCCTGGTCGTCGGTGGCTGCGGTGGTGCCGGAACGACCACCACCGCGCTCGGTCTCGCTGGTGAACTGGGGCTTTCGGGAACGGCCACGGTGGCCGTGGACGCCACCCCGGCGGGCGGCGATCTGGCCCTGCGCGGAGCCGACGAGCATCTGCATCCGATCAGCCTGCAGCAGTGGTTGTACGGACGCGGGGACGACGAACCGGCGCCGCTGAAGGACTGTATGTCGCGCGCGACCTCGGGCATCGGCCTGCTGTGGCGTGATGCGGCGCCGCTGCGCCGCCGGGCCAGCTATCTCACCGTGGCGCGGGCGGTGGACCACGCCGGGTACACCGGGATCTTCGACGGTGGTAGCCCGATCGCCGGCCGCCAGTTGCGTCCCCTGCTCGACGATGCGGATATCGCCCTGGTACTGGCCATTCCGGCACGCGTCGACGCGGCGAACCGGCTGCGGGTGACGCTCGAATGGCTGGACGACGAATACGGCGACCAGTCCGAGCCGATGGGCGGTGGCATCGTCGGCGATACCACGATCGTGGTATCGCATCAGCATCCGGGCGTCGATTCGCGGGTCGCCGATCATCTGCGCGAGCATCTGTCCGGCTGGGTCCGCGATATCGTCGAGGTGCCTTACGATCCGCATCTCGCCCGTGGTGAGCTGGTCCGGCATATCGCCCTGGCCGACGAGACCCGGCAGACCTACGAGCGGTTACTCGCCGGGGTGGCATCATGACGGCCGCTATGAATCTTCCTCGCCGACCCGACCGTACCGCCGCCGCCGGAGTGGTGCCCCCGCCGGAATCGCGCCGCGCCGCGATCTGGGACCGCCCCGTTCCGGGAGCCGGGCGGGCGCCCCTGGTCTGGCTGCTGGGTGTGCACGGCGGCGCCGGTGCCAGCACCCTCGCCCATATCCTGGCGCCCGCCGCTGATTCCGGGCGCCGCTGGCCGGGGGGTTTCGAACGGGAATCGCCGTTCGTGGTGCTGGTCGCCCGGGAGACCATCGCGGGGCTGACCCATGCCCATGATCTGCTGCGCCAGCATCATGCCGGGCTGGCCGGTCCCTGCGAGGTTCTCGGGCTGATCACGGTGGCGGCCCGGCCGGGCCGGATGGCGCCGGAGATCCGCCGGTATCGCGATGTGGTGGCCTCACTCGCCGGACAGGTCTGGCAGGTGCCGTGGTACGAGGAATGGACTCTGGTGGAGCCGGAGAAGCTGCCGGTGTGGACCCCCGGGGCGGCGGTCGCCGCACAGCGCCGGCGCCGGATCGATCCACTCGACGAAGTTCCCCTGGATATCCGGGAACTCGGCTCGGAGATCGTCGCGGCCGCCCGTGCCGCCCTGGAAGAATCGGAGGCCGCCCCCGCGCGGGGCCGATCGAGATTCGTGGAGGAGTGATGCCGTGATGCCCGTCGAGCACATGTCCTGTTCCGTGCTCCCCGCGCTCGCGCGGACCCAATGTTGCACCTCAGCTATCGAGAAAGGCACCCGATGAGCACCGTACTTCTGGCGGTTCACCAGGTCTACGACACGGCCGTACTGGCGCAGATAGGCAATCCGACCCCGGAGGCGCCGCCCGGTTCCGACAAGATCCTGCAGCTGGTCCGCTATCTCACCTGGTTCGTGCTGCTGTCCGGTATCTGCGGCATCGTCTACGCGGGCGGTAAGTTCGCGTGGGAGAAGTGGACCGGTGGTGGTCTGGAGTCTCCGAAGATGGTGGCGGGCGCGATGATCGGCGGCGTGGTGGCCACCAGCGCGGGCACCATCATGAACGCCGTCATCGGAACGTGAGGTAGAGATGGATCTGGTCGGGGCGGCCGGTGTATTCGCTTATAAGCAGATGCCGGCCGAGGTGCTGGAACCGCTGATGCAGCTGTTGAACTGGCTGCTGTGGTTCGTCCTCATGGGCTGTCTGGCGTGGTTGATCGTCTCCGCGGGCAAACTGTGGCTCACCTTCAAGGGCGATCTGGCGATGAACGACGCCTCGCACGGCGTGCTCATGAGTCTGCTGGGAGCGGCCGTCGCCAGTACCGCCTCCGGTATCGCCCTGGCGTTCCTGCCGGGATGAGCCGGGGCGAGGCGAGGGGAACGACCTGCGGATGAATTCGACCGAGACACCGGCCGCGCCGCGGTTCGGTGCGTTACGGGCTGCCGGATTGCTGTCGGCGGTACTACTGACCGGAGCCGTCGGCTGTGGGGGAGGGGAGGCGGCGGCGCCGCCGGATCTGTCCGCGCCGCCGACGAATGTGCGCTGGCAGCCTTTCCAGGGTGTGCCGCTGCCGCGTACCGATCAAGGGCCTACTGCGGAAAACGACGGTGCGGCAACGGGTTTCGATCATTCGCCGACCGGCGCGGGGGTTGCGGCGATGGTGCATGCCGTGCGACTGTCGGTGGCCGATGACAGTCAATGGTCGAATATCGCTGCCCGCGAAGTGGTTCCGGGGCCGGCGAAGGACGAGTGGGCGGTGAACCGGGTGCAGGTGTCCATCAGCGGGCCCGCGGATCCGGTGTACGCGCCCCGGCTACTCGGGTACCGGATCACCGAGTACACCGATCAGCGGGCAGCGGTGGACGTGTACAGCGAGTATTCGGACAGTTCGAAGGCCGTGAACCATACGACGGTGGAGTGGTTCGCCCACGATTGGCGGTTACGGCTGCCGGATCCGGAATCGACCGCGCGACCCATCGAACCCGTCGGTGAAATACCGAGTGACACAGTGAAAGTGGAGGCACCGAAGTGAGCGGGAAGGAGACCTATCAGCGTGACCGAGTCTCCTTCGGTGTCGTGGCGTCCGCGGCGGTGCTGGCGCTGATCGTGGTCGTGGGCGTCGTCATGTGGACCGGACGCGACGACGAGCCCGTGGCCGGCCCGGCACCTGCGCCGGCGGTGGGTGAGGGGTTCGCCGATCCGGAGATAGACGTTTTCAACCGCCGGGTGGATATTCCGAACAACCCGGCGGGGCAGGTACTGCCGCAGGATCCGTCGCCGCAGCGCAATCCGTCGGATCCGGATTGGCTCACGGCTGCCCCGGCGGGTACCACCGCGCCGCGGGGTTGGCAGCGGGTATACGGCGCCTCGGTTCCGTTCTCCACCTCCGATGGCCCGCAGCGGATCGAAGACGGTCTGGCAGTGGGATATTCGCATACACCGCAGGGAGCCGCGCTGGCCGCCGCGCAGATCACCTATCGGCTCAACGCCCGGCCCGCTCACCGCGACCTGTACGTGCGGCAGGTGCGGGTTTCGGCACAGCAGATCGCGGCCTACGACAAGGCCCTGGAAGCGGATGCGCTGCCCGAGCAGCAGCCCGAATCGGTCACCCGGTACCTGGTGGCCTCCGATGCGTTCAAGATCGACGACTACGCCGACGATATGGCGATAGTGCGGCTGGCGCTGCGCGCTCCGGCGCTGGACGGGAAACCGGTGTGGGTGACCATGCGGCTGATCATGGTGTGGGATGCGGGTGATTGGCGATTGAAGCCCACCACCTCGCCTAACACACAGACCGAGTATGTCGAATCGCTGGAGGGTTGGACTCGATGGTGATTCCGTTGTTGGGACGGAAAGTGGAAGCTCAGGTAGTGCGCGAGGACAGCGGCTCCGACGATCGGCGTCCGGATCCGGCCGTTTCCCGGCGGGTATCGCTGGCCAGACGATTCGTCACCATCTTCGCGGTGATCTTCACCGTGATGGTCACGACTCCGGCCGTGGCCAACAGCCAGCCCTACGGCTGGGATCAGACCTGCAACGAGATACACGACGCGCTCGATGATCTCGGTATTCCGGGGATATCGCTGGGCGATGCCGCAGCGGCGGTCTGCAAGGCGGGTAACGCGGCGGCCCATCCCGGCGAAGCCGCGACCGCGGTCAAGGACAAGGCGTGGGATTCGACCTTCGGCAAGGTGGTCGATTCGCTGATGAACGGCCTCGGTGAGGCCATCATCCTGGCTCTGACCTTCTGGATGAAGGTGCCCAACGAGGTGGCCAGTGATTCGGGCACGTTGTTCACCAAGATCAACGACTACACCTACCAGGTGCAGATACTGCTGTTGATCGCCTCGATCATCATCACCGGTCTACGCCTGGCCGAAGCCAGACGCGGTGCCGCGATGAACGAGGCGGCCGAATCGTTCCGGATGTTCACCAGAGTGGTGTTCAGTTCCTGGATGCTCGGTGCGGTCATCGTCGCCGGTACCGTGGCCTCGGACCGGTTCGCCGAGTGGATAATCCAGGATTCGACCGACGGCAACGCCCGCAACATGGCCGAGCTCATGGTGAAAACCAGTAAGTTGCAAGCTTTCTCACCCGGCTTGGTACTGATCATCGCCATTGTCGGCCTGCTCGGTGCGCTCGCCCAGATCGTCCTGGCCATCGTGCGCCAGGGGTTGCTGGTGATCGCGGCCGGTGTACTGCCGCTGGCGGCGGCGGCGTCCGGGATGAATACGGGTAAACAGTCGTATCAGAAACTGGTCGGCTGGATCATCGCCTTCATGCTGTGGAAACCCGTGGCCGCGATCGTGTACATGATCGCGTTCACCACCGCGGGCCACGTCGACGAGATGACCCCCGCCGGTGGTCTGCCCGAAGCCGAGGAGGCCCAGCGGATGCTGGTCGCCATCGTGCTCCTGTGCAGCGTCGCGTTCGTCCTGCCGGCGCTGATGCGCCTGGTCACGCCGGCGGTGGCAATCGTGGGCAGCGGCGGCTCGGGTCTGACCGCGACCGGTGGCACACTGCTCGCCGCGGCGGGGCTGGGGGCCATGGGTACCAAGGCCGTCGGCGCCAAGGGTGCGGCCGCCCCGGGGCGCGCCGGATACGTCGGCGGCGCAGCGGGTCCCCCGCCGCCCGGAGGCGGACGCGGCGGCGGCGCCCCGCGGCCGGCGCCGCCACCTCGCGGAGGCGGTGGAGGAGGTGCCCCGGCACCGCAACCGCAACGGCCGGGTGAACCGCCACGCGGCGGCGGTGTACCGTCCGGTTCGTCCCGCGTCGCCAGCGGAATCGGCGCCGCCCGGTCGGCGACCTCCGGGATGTCCCGCGCCGATCAAGCCATGGGCGATGTCGCGGGCGACCGCTGGACCAACCGTTCCCCCGACCTCGGTAGGAGCACCATCCCGCGATGACGAGCACCGAAACCTACGAACGCCGCTCCTACGGGTTGTGGCAGAAACCGCGCAGCGCCGGACTTTTCGGCTTGCGCTGGGAAGAGACCGTGCTCGGCTTCGTGGTGGTCATCACCGCACTGGTCGTCGCCATGGTCGGCGGTTTCCAATGGGGCGCCATCGTGGGCGGGACCGGTGTGGTGATCATGGCGCCCCTGGTCATGCGGCACGGGGGACGTTCGGGCTACGAGACGGGATTGATGATGTTCCACTGGATGCGTTCACGCAGCCGCGGCGAGCACGTGTACCGCGGCGGCCGCTTCTCCCGGGTACCCGGCGGTTTCACCCGCCTGCCCGGTTTGCTCGCCCCGTCGAAACTCTACGAAGGTATCGACGCCGGCGGTTACAGCTTCGGGATGATCCACCTACCACAGTTCGCGCAGTACACGGTGGTGCTGCGCGCATGGCCGCAGGGGCACGAGGCAGTGGACCAGCCGGTGATCGACCGCTGGGTTTCGGCCTGGGGCACATTCCTGGCGTCGGTCGGGCAGACCAGCGATATCGTCGCCGTCGTCCCGGTGATCGATACCGTGCCGGAGACCGGGAACCGGCTGCTCACCGAGGTTTCCACGATCACCCGGCCGGAATCGCCCGACCTCGCCCAGCAGGTGATGTACGAACTGGCCACCGAACTTCCGCAGGAACGGGTGCAGTTGCTGCCGCGGGTTGCGATCACCTTCAAGGCGACCACCGCGGAACGGCGGAAGAACCCGGCCGAGGAAGCAGTCGAAATCGGCCGCCGCCTGCCCGGTATCTGCTCCGCGCTCGCCGAGGCCGGCGTGCGCGCCCAGCCGATGTCGGCCGAGGAGGTCATCGGTTTCATCCGGCGCAGCTACGATCCGGCCTCGCAGGCCGATCTCGAGGTCGCCGCCGGGGAACCCGAAGGCCACGGCCTGGACTGGGCGGATGCGGGCCCGGTATCGCACGACGAGAAATGGGACCATCTGATCCACGACGGCGGCCGGTCGGTCACCTGGGAGATGGATACCGCACCCGAGGGCGCGGTGGACGAACGGGTTCTGCAGCGCCTGCTCGCCCCGAACCCGGAGGTGCCGCGCAAGCGGATCGCCATCGTGTACCGGCCGCATTCGGCCGCCGACGCCGCCGAGATCGTGGACGACGATTTCAAGAACGCCCTGGTCGCGCAGCAGAGCGAACGTGGCGTGGTATCGGCCTCGGCGACCCTGCGGGTCGGTGCGACCCAGCAGGCCCGCGAGGAACAGGCCCGCGGGCACGGTGTCACCCGGTTCGGCGCGCTGGTCACCATCACCGAACCCATGCGCGGCGATCTGCCGCGGATCGAAGCCATCACCCGTGACCTGTCCACCCAGGCCCGGTTGAAGATCCGCCGGTGCTACCGCTACCAGGCCGCGGCCTTCGCGGCATCGCTCGGCTGCGGGGTGATCCTGCCCGAGCACGCGACCATTCCGAAAGCATTGGCAGGGTGAACGACTGATGGTACGCGAGCACGAGCCCCCTTTGCGGGAACGGAACCGGGTCCGGGTCGCCACCGGCGAACGGACACGAGCGGGCCGGGACGAGGACCGGCGCGGCCGGGACACCGAACCCGGTTCCGCGGCCGGTCAGCGGCGCGAGGGCAGCGGCTCGCGTACCGAACGACGCGGCGCGGCCTCGCGCAACGCCGATCCGGGCGGCCGGGTCCCGCGCGAACGGGGTGCGGCCGGCCGGGAACGGGCGCGCCGCGCGCGGGTCGATACGACCGCGGACCGGGCGATGGGTACCCCGGAATTCGACAAGGCCGCGCGCCGGGCGAAGGTCCGGGCCGAAAAACGTAAGCAGTCGGGTCCGCCGCTGCTCGATCCGGCGACCCGGTCCCGGCTCGAGGAGCTCAGCCGGGAGGGCGCCGGATTACGCGCGGCCTGGGCTACCTTCCGGGTCCGCACCGACGATATCCGCCGCCGCAACTACGAGGCCCGCGCGGAACAGGAATTCCAGGACGGTTTCGACCGGCAGACCGCACAGTTGACCGAGCGTGGTTATGCGGGAGCCGGCGGTGGCCGGATGAATGTCGTGGGCCGCCCGGTCGAATACCGGGCCACGACCGCGCAGGTGGCCGGGCTGTGGCCGTGGTCCGTCGGTGCCGGGGCACCGCTGATCGGAACCCCGCTGGGTTCCCATCTGCATACCGGTGCGCCCGTCTGCTTCGACCCGATGAACTGGTTCATGCGCGGCAGCTTCATCACCGCACCCAGCCTTTTCGTACTGGGGCTCAACGGTTTCGGTAAGTCGTCGCTGGTCCGCCGGATCGTTCTGGGCGGGGTCGCGCAGAGCATCACCCCGTTGATCCTCGCCGATGTCAAACCCGACTATCGGCGTCTGGTGGAGCTGGTCGGCGGACAGGTGATCGACCTGGGGTACGGGCACGGCAAACTCAATCCACTGGCCGGCGGGGTCCTGGGCGATATCGTGCCGCGGTTGGCCGAGCACCCCGAATTGCAGCGTCAGGTATTGCAGGATCTACATGCCCGCCAGGTCACGCTGATCGCCGGTCTGGTGGAACTCGTGCGCGGAGCCCGGGTGCGCGACTACGAGGAGACGTTGATCTCCACCGCACTCGGGATCCTGTACCGGCCGGGCAGCGGGTACAGCCCGGACAGCCCGCCGATCATGGAGGACCTGCTGGAAGTCATCGTCGCCGGCGGCGAGGAGATGATGCTGGACGCCGGCGCCGACAGCGGAAGCGAATACCAGGAGGCGATCCGGGGGCTGCGGCGTTCGTTGCGTGCCCTCACGCAGGGGCCGTTCGGTGCGGTGTTCAACGGCCAGACCACGGTGCCGATCGATACCGATTCGGTGGCGGTATGCATCGATGTCTCCCATATCCCGAACGGGGACAAGAAGCTCAAGGCCGCCGTCATGCTGGCCTGCTGGGCCGACGGTTTCGCGGCGGTGGAGGCGGCGCACACCCTCACCGATGCGGGGATGGCCCCGCAGCGGTACTTCCAGGTGGTGATGGACGAGCTGTGGCAGGTACTGGGCCTCGGCGATTTCATGGTCGACCGGGTGGACGAACTGACCCGCCTGCAGCGCGGTATCGCCACCGCGCTGATCATGATCAGCCACACCATCAAGGATTTGCAATCGCTCGGGTCGGAGGCGGCCATCGCCAAGGCGCTGGGCTTCCTGGAACGCGCGCGGGCCAAGATCTTCGGCGCCCTGCCGGCCGAGGAGATCAAACGGCTGGACAGTACGGTGCCGTTCACCGCTGCCGAGGAGGAGATGGTGACCAGCTGGTCGGCTCCCCAGGCACTGACCGGCGAGGCGCTCAAACCGGGCCAGGTGCGGCCCTCCCCGCCCGGGACCGGCAAATTCCTGCTGAAGATCGGTGAGGATCGCCGGCCCGGTATCCCGTTCCATATGGAATTCACCGCGGCCGAGAAACTCAGCGGGATCCACGACACCAACCAGCGGTTCGACGAATTCACCGCGCATCCGGGCCGCGCCGGCGCCCGCGAGACCACGGCAGGCGACGGTGTGTATCCCGGGGGAGGGAGCGGTTCATGATGCCGCACCGGTCGTATCGGCGGGTATCGCCCGAAGTGCGTGCCGCGGCGGTGAAACAGGTGGTCGCGCTGACCGGCAAACTGCGCAGCGAATCGGAAGCGTGCCGGGTGGTGGCCGAACAGATCGGGGTGCACACGAATTCGGTGCGCAACTGGGTACGGGCCGCGGAGGGACCGGGTCTGGACCGGATGGATGCGGCCGCCCTGCGGCGCAAGGTCACCCTGCTGCAACAGCAGCTGGCCGCGGCCGCGGAAGTGAACCGGGCGCTGGCCGACACCCTGAACGAAAGCCGGCGCCACACGTGAACCAGGCGCGGCCGTGAACGCGAAATCGGTGCTGTGGACAGCGCTCGGATTGGTACTCGGGCTGATGACGGTGATTCTGGTCATCGTGCTGCCCGCCGTCGACGACCCCTGCGAAGGGGGCTCGGTGGTGGACCCGAGCGGATCGGTTCCGCCGGGCGACGACCCGCGGGCAGCGGGCGATATCCCGAGTGCCACCGCCAACCCCGCCGCCACCGCAACACCCGCACTCGCGGCCGACGCGGGGCCGCTGGACCGCACCTGGCCGATGGCCGCCGGAACCTTCTCGGTCTCCGATGTCTTCGGCTCACGCGGCGGCGGCCACAAGGGTATCGACCTGGCGGCGCCCGACGGGACACCCATCTTCTCGGTTACCGACGGGGTGGTGGTGGCCGCCGGTCCGGCGTCCGGATTCGGGAACTGGATCGTGGTCGATTCCACCGATCCGCGTAACGGCCGGGCGTTTTCGGCCGTCTACGGGCATATGTGGGACCACGGGGTGCTGGTGCAGGTGGGGGAGCAGGTGCGGGCCGGGCAGCATATCGGGGCGGTCGGCTCGGCCGGGGAATCCAGCGGTCCGCATCTGCATTTCGAGGTCGTGCCCGGTGGCCGGTTCACCGGTGGCCGGCAGATCGATCCGGTGCCGTGGCTCGACGGCGCGCCGACTCCCGACCTCGGCGGTGCGCGGGCCTATTCGACCGACCCGGAGTGCGTCCGTGGTTTCGGTACGCCCGGTGGGGCGCTGGCCGACGGGAAGGTGCCGCCGGAACTGGAGATCTGGTACCGCCGGGCGGGTTCCCTGTGCCCGGAGGTCACCCCGTCACTGCTGGCCGCACAGGGCCGACAGGAATCCGGTTTCCGGCGCGGCCTCACCTCGCCGGCGGGAGCACAGGGTCTCGCGCAGTTCCTGCCCGGTACCGCCACCAGTACGAACCCCGACGACGGGCAGCCCTATGTCATCGACGCCGACGGTAACGGGGTGGCCAGCGTATGGGACGACGGTGACGCCATCATGGGCCAGGGGCGATATATGTGCGCGATCGCGCACAAGATCAACGGATGGATCGCCGAGGGCCGCGTGCACGGTGATGTGGCCGCGCTGACGCTGGCCGCCTACAACGCGGGCGAGGGGGCGGTACTGGCCTCCGGCGGGATGCCCAACCAGGTTGCCGCGCACTATTCGGAAACCCAGCCGTACGTCGCGAATATCCTGGCCATGGAGGCGGAATACCGGGCCCCGGGCGCCTCCGGCCGCTTCACCCCCGATACCGATACCGGCGCCGGCGCCGGCGACGAGATCGTGCGCGCCGCACACGAATGGCTGGGCACCCCGTACGTCTGGGGTGGTGGCGGGCCACAGGGGCCCAGCAGCGGTGGACTCGACGGCCCGGGGCTCACCTCGGCCGCGGTATTCGCCGCCTCCGGTGGCGAAGTTTCGCTACCCCGCACCGCGGAACAGCAGTGGGAGGCCGGAACCGAGGTATCGATCAGCGAAATACAGCCGGGCGACCTGGTCTTCAGCGAATTCGCCGAACGCGGTCCCGCCCGGGTCGGGATCTACGCCGGTAACGGGCAGATGATCCATGCCGCCCCCGCGGTGACGGCGGAGGCCGCGGGTGGGGTGGCCGAGGCGCCGGTACCCGGCGATGCCCGAGCGAGGAGGGTGCTGTGAACACGCGCGGATCGGCGACTCGTTCGGCGTCGTGGCGGTTAACCTGGAACCGGAAGACGAGTGCCGGTGCGGGACTGGTGGTGGCGCTGATGCTGGGCATCACGATGCTGAGCGGCTGTGGCGGTGGTGACGACGCGGGAACGGCAGGCGGACCGGCCGTTTCCACCCCGCGGCGGCTGGAGGCCGTCCCCGCACCGGATCCCACGACACCCGACGGAGTGGCCGTTGCCGCGTTGCGGGAGATCTACCGGTGGGAACCGGCTACCGAGGTTCCGGGCGATTCGCTGGAGCGGGCGCGGAGATTCCTGGGCCCCAGCTTGGTCCGGGTCCTGGACGCGACCACGGATACCGCGGCTGTGCCCGGTGTTTCGTTGCGCTGGGGTGAATGGGCGGCGGCGGGCGCGCGGGTCGAATCGTTCACCTTCGCGTCCGGGGACCGGCCGCCCGCCGGACCGGATCCCGCTGTGCGGCAGTACAAGATCGGAATCGAGCAGACCGTTGTCTACCCGGACGGCCGCGAGGAACCCCTGGCGCCGGCCACCGTGATCGCGACCGTGGTGCAGACGCCCGCGGGCTGGCGGCTCGACGGTTACCGGTGACCACGGGCGGGGACCACTGAGGAGGCAGGTATGGCGAAGAAGAAACCGGTGAAGGATCCGGCCGTCCCCGGCCCGGACCTGGCCCTCATCGCGATATATGTGGGTGGCGCGGTCCTGGGAACCGTGTGGGCGGCGCTGCATCTGGGCAATATGCTCTCGCTGCAGAAGCAGGATATGCCGGTCAATCCGATCGCTATCGTCGCGGGAATGGTCAAGGGCGAACTGCGCTGGCCCACCGGTGCCACGGTGATCCTGGTGCTGGTGGTTGCCGCGCTGATCGGGTTCGTCCTGTGGCGGCGGCGGGCCGCGGCCAAACGCAGTATCGGCCGGCTGGCGGTGGACGACAAGGCCGATGTCATGGGTAACGGCGGCGCCATCGCCGCGCTGACCGAGGCCGGTGTCCGGGAAAAGGCCGGACAGCTCGGTGTGCGGCTCGGTTCCGACGATTCGCCGGGAGTGCCCATCGGGGTCGCTGTCGCCGATGGTTCCATGCTGTACGGCTCCTACGAGGATCTGCACCTGGATATCTGGGGCCCGCGCCAGGGGAAATCCAGCTCACGGGTCATTCCGGCGATCCTCAGCGCCATCGGGCCGGTCCTGGCCACCTCCAACAAACGCGACGTCGTGGATGCCACAAGGGATGTCCGCGAAGCCAAGGGCAGCCGGACGTTCGTTTTCGATCCGCAGGGCGTCGCGGCCGAGGAACCCACCTGGTACTGGAACCCGCTGGATTGGGTGGACGCGCACAGTGACGGCTGTGAGATGCGGGCGGCGCGGCTGGCCGGGCACTTCGCCGACGCCGACAGCGGTGCCGATTCCGGCAAGGACAACTTCTTCGACCCGGAGGCCGAAGATCTGCTGGCAGGCCTGTTCCTGGCCGCGGCGGTCGCCCGGCGACCCATCACCCAGATCTGGGAATGGGTGACGAACCCGAGTGACGAGGAGCCCGTCACACTGCTGGGCGATGCGGGGCATCGTTATTCGGCGTCCGGTCTGAGCGCGCAGTACAACGCCGACCCGCGGACGCGCAGCGGGATATTCAGTACTGCCAAGAAAATGGTGCGCTGCCTGAAACTCCGGAATGTGCACAAATGGGTGACGCCGCGCACGGATCCCAACGAAAGGGACCGGGGCCAGTTCGACGAGCTGGAGTTCATCGAGAACAACGGCACGCTCTACAGCCTTTCTCTCGAAGGCCGTGGTTCCGCCGCCCCGCTGGTCAGCGCGCTCACCGAGGCCGTTATCGACGTCGCTATGCGCAAGGCCTCCCGGTCGGCGTTCGGACGGCTGCCGATTCCGCTGCTGGCCGTGCTGGACGAGGCCGCGAATGTGGTGCGCTGGAAGGATCTGCCCAAGCAGTACAGCCATTTCGGGTCGCGCGGCATCGTGGTGATGACCGTCCTGCAGTCCTGGGCCCAAGGCGCCCGGTGCTGGGGCGACGACGGGATGAACGCGCTGTGGTCGGCCGCCAATATCAAGGTGTTCGGCAGCGGCGTCGACGATGCGAACTTCCTGCGGGAACGTTCGGAGGCCATCGGCGAGCATTCGTCCATCTCGGGGTCGGTCTCGGAATCCAAGGGCAGTAAGAGTTACTCGCGATCGCTGGGATCGTCGAAGACGTTCACGGTACAGGCGCGGGGGCCCCCACACCCCGGGCCGCGCCCACATTTTTTTAGACAGGGGCACACCCCCCAGCGGAGGGGGGCAGCAGGAGGGGGGGGGGGGGGAG
>NZ_JARWNW010000204.1 GCF_029868325.1 Nocardia carnea | reverse complement strand
CCGCGCGGGGCGCGCCCCGCCCCGCCGCGCCTGCGCGCACTACCACCCAACCCACACACCCCCCCCCCGGGGCCACGGGGCGCGCGATTCTCTGGTGTTCGCCGGGATGCGCCGGTCAGCGCAGGGTGGCGGTGAGGTGCGGGTAGCCCTTCTTCGGATGCCGCAGGGCCAGTTCCCAGCCGTCGGCGACCCGATCCGCGTACACGTTCACGGTCGAGGGCAGCAGAATCGGCTTACCGAACTTCACCGCGTAGGACACCGCACCGGGAATCCGGCCCTCCAACGTGGCAAGGATGGCCGCCGCCGACCACATACCGTGCGCGATGGCCCGCGGGAAACCGAACGCCTTGGCACCCAATGCCGAGGTGTGGATCGGATTCTGATCGCCGGAGGCGTTCGCGTAGCGGGTGATCGCCGATTGGTCGACCCGCAGGGTGCGCAGCGGGGGCGGTGGTACCTCTTCCGGCTTCGGCTCGGGTTTGGGACCGCCCGACAGCGAGGTCTTCTGCTGGTGCAGGAAGGTGGTCACCTGCCGCCACACCAGTTCCCGCCCGACCCGGATCTCGCTGATCGCGTCCACCAGCAGACCTTTGGGGTGCTCGCGCAGGTTCTCGATATGCGCGGTGATATCGAGTGGTTCACCGACCGAGATGTCGCGGGTGCGTTCGATCAGGTTCTCCGTATGTACCGCGCCCATCGCGGCGAACGGGAAATCGCGCTGCACCAGCAGTTTCATCACCATCGGGAAGGTGATGACGAAGGGGTAGGTCAGCGGCAGGTTGTCGCCGAACCGCAGCCCGGTGGCGCGGCAGTAGGCGGCCAGATGTTCGGGATCCACGCGCAGGCCGTCGAGCCGGACCTGGCGGTCCGGTATCGCCGCCGTGCGGCCGGATACGAACGGCAGCGGGACCGCGCCCAGGGCCGCCTTCGCATAGAGGCTGCCGTTCTTCGGGGGTGCGTCGAGGGTGATGGTCTCGGTCATCACGCGCCGATCATGCTCTGGCCGCAGACGCGGACGATATTGCCGTTCACCGCGTTCGACGCCGGGCTCGCGAAGAAGGCGACGGTTTCGGCGACGTCCACGGTCTGCCCGCCCTGGTTGAGCGAGGCCATCAGCCGGCCGCCCTCGCGGGTTGCCAGCGGGATCGCGGCGGTCATGGCGGTTTCGATGAATCCGGGCGCCACGGCGTTGATGGTGATGTTCTTCTCGGCCAGCGCGGGTGCTTCGGCGTTCACCATGCCGATGACTCCGGCCTTGGAGGCGCCGTAGTTGGTCTGCCCGCGGTTGCCGGCGATACCCGCGATGGAGGATACGTCGATCACCCTGCCGCCTTCCTTCAAGGCGCCCGAGGACACGAGGCCCTCGGTGATCCGGTGCGGGGCGGCGAGGTTCACGTTCAGGACCGCGTTCCAGCGGCCCTCGTCCATGTTCGCGAGCAGTTTGTCCCGGGTGATTCCGGCGTTGTGCACGATGATGTCGATACCGCCGAAGCGTTCGGTGGCGAATTCGGCGAGCCGCTCGGCCGCGTCGGCGGCGGTCACATCGAGTGCCAGCGCGGTACCGCCGACCTTGTTCGCCGTTTCCGTCAGCGCCTCGCCCGCGGCGGGGATATCGGCGACGATCACGGTCGCGCCGTCCCGGGCGAAGACCTCGGCGATGGTGGCGCCGATACCGCGCGCCGCGCCGGTGACCACGGCGACCTTTCCGTCGAGCGGGCGGTTCCAATCGGCGGGCGCGGTGGAATCGTCCTTGCCGACCCGGATCACCTGCGCGTCCACGAACGCCGATTTGGCCGAGAGGACGAAGCGCAGCGTCGAGGCGAGGCCGGTGGCCGCCGGCGAGGCTTCGGGGTGCAGGTACACCAGCTGGGAGGTGGCGCCGCGCAGCAGTTCCTTGCCGACCGAGCGGGTGAAGCCCTCCAGCGCTCGCTGGGCGATCTGGCCCTCGACCGATCCGGCGAGTTCCGGGGTGGTGCCGATGACCAGTACCCGGCCCGACGGCGCGATACTGCGCATGGCCGGCTGGAAGAACTGGTAGAGCTGGGAAAGGTCCTCGATGCTGCCGATACCGGTGGCGTCGAAGACCAGTGCGCCGTACTTGGTGCCGGCAGCCGGTGCATCGGCGAAGGTGTAGTCGCCGGCCAGCAGCGCGCGCAGCGGTTCGGCCACGCGGCCCTTACCACCCAGCAGTACCGGGCCGGGCAGTGCGGGCTCGCCGGGGGTGTAGCGCCGTAGTTTCTCCGGCTTCGGCAGGCCCAGCTTGTTCGCGAGGAACCCGCCGGGCGCGGAGTTGACGAACGATCCGTAGAGGTTGGGTGCGCCCTTGCTCTTGGCTGCCACTGTTCCCACCTTTTCTGTTGCTCGAGTGGTTGCCGGTACCGGCCGTGGGGCGGGGTACCCCCCCCCCCGCCCGGTGATGCCGGACAAACACAACCCCCCGCAGCGCGGGGGGGGGGGGCCGGCCGCCCCCGCGGCCGGGTACCGCGGATCCGGGGCCGGAAACACCCGACCATCTCGCCAACTCGACAACCTGGGAGACCCGAGTGACCACCACATCCCGTTCGACCCGTCCGGTCGCCATCGTCGGCGGCAACCGCATCCCGTTCGCCCGTTCCGACAAGGCCTACGCGCACGCTTCCAACCAGGACATGTTCACCGCGACCCTGGACGGTCTGGTGAGCCGCTTCGGCCTGCAGGGCGAACGCCTGGGCATGGTCGCCGGCGGCGCCGTCCTCAAACGGGTCGGCGAACACGGCATGATCCGGGAGAGCGTGCTCGGCAGCACCCTCAGCCCCTACACGCCCGCCCACGACCTGCAGCTCGCCTGCGGCACCGGCCTGCAGGCCGTGGTCACCGTCGGCGACGCCATCGCGGCCGGCCGGATCGAGGCCGGTATCGGCGGCGGCACCGACACCACCTCCGATGCGCCGATCGGGGTGAGCGAGCGGATGCGCGAATGGATGCTGAACATCAACCGCGCCCGCACCAACGCCGAGCGTCTCAAGCTGGTCGGCCAGTTGCGGCCCGGCATGGTCGGTATCGAGATTCCGCGTAACGCCGAACCGCGCACGGGGATGTCGATGGGCGAGCATGCGGCCGTCACCGCCAAGGAATTCGGTATCGCCCGCGAGGCGCAGGACGAACTGGCCTACCTGTCACACACGAATATGGCCGCCGCCTACGAACGCGGATTCTTCGACGATCTGGTGACCCCCTTCCTCGGACTCACCCGCGACGACAATCTGCGTCCCAACTCCTCGGTGGAGAAACTGGCCACTCTGAAACCGGTGTTCGGCGTGAAACTCGGCGACGCCACGATGACGGCCGGTAACTCCACACCCCTCACCGACGGTGCCTCGGCGGTACTGCTGTCCAGCGACGAATGGGCCGCCGAACGCCGCCTGCCGGTACTGGCGCATCTGGTGGACAGTGAGGTCGCGGCCGTCGACTACATCCACGGCCCCGACGGCCTGCTGATGGCCCCCACCTACGCGGTGCCCCGCATGCTGGCCCGCAACGGCCTGACCCTGCAGGATTTCGACTTCTACGAAATCCACGAGGCCTTCGCGTCGGTGGTACTGGCCACCCTGCAGGCGTGGGAATCGGATCAGTACTGCAAGGAACGGCTGGGACTCGACGGTGCCCTGGGCCCGATCGACCGGACCAAGCTGAACGTCAACGGGTCCTCGCTGGCCGCCGGTCATCCGTTCGCGGCGACCGGCGGGCGGATCGTCGCTCAGACCGCCAAGATGCTGGCCGAGAAGGGGTCCGGTCGGGCGCTCATCTCCATCTGCGCCGCGGGTGGGCAAGGTGTGGTGGCCATTCTGGAGCGCTGAGCGGGATAGCGCCGCATCCGGCCGCAGGCGGTCGGCAGCTGGGTGCGGTGAACCCCGAGCCGGGCGACACCGGTGCCGGCGGGAGCAGGGAGCTCGCCGGCACCGGGACCGGCCCCGGTGGGTATGCGGTCCTACCTTTCGGCGCCCGGTAATTCGTGGTGTCCGCCGAAGGCCTCGCGCATAGCCGAGAGGGTTTTGTCGGCGTAGCCGGACTCGCCGCGGGACGCGAAGCGCTGGAACAGGGCCGCGGAGAGGACCGGGGCGGGGACACCGATATCGACCGCGGCGTCCAGCGTCCAGCGACCCTCGCCGGAATCCGAGACGCGACCGCCGAAGGAGTCCAGGTCCGGATCCGCGTGCAGCTGGGCCGCGGTCAGGTCCAACAGCCACGACGCGACCACCGACCCACGCCGCCACACCTCGGTGACCTGCGCGATATCGATGTCGTAGCGGTAGTACTCGGGGTTCTCCAGCGGCGTCTCCTCGGCGGAGTACTCGCTCGCCGCGCGGTTGCCGTAATCGGCTTTGTGCAGGATGTTGAGGCCCTCAGCGTAGGCGGCCATCACGCCGTACTCGATACCGTTGTGGACCATTTTCACGAAATGCCCGGCCCCCGCCGGACCGCAGTGCAGATACCCGTGTTCGGCCGGGCCGGGTTCGCCTGCACGGCCCGGTGTGCGGGGCGCGGCCGCAACACCGGGCGCGATCGCTTGCAGCAGGGGCTCCACCTGCCGGAACGGTTCCGGTTCGCCGCCGACCATCAGGCAGAAACCGCGTTCGCGGCCGAAGACTCCGCCGGAGGTACCGATATCCAGATAGTGGATGCCGAGCGGGCCGAGCTTCGCGGCACGGTCGATATCGTCGTGGTAACGGCTGTTGCCGCCGTCGATGACGATATCGCCGGGGTCGAGCAGTTCGGCCAGTTGATCGATGACCGCGCCGGTCGCCCCGGCGGGGATCATCACCCAGACCACGCGCGGGGTCTCCAGCATTGCGAGGAATTCCCGCAGGTCGGTGCTGCCGCGGAAACCGTCGGCCAGTTCGGTGGTGAGCCCGGTGATCACCTCCGGATGGCGTTCGCAGCCCACCGCGGTATGGCCGGCCGCCACGATCCGCCGCACGATATTTGCGCCCATCCGGCCGAGCCCGATCATGCCCAACTGCATCTCGTGTCCCCTTTTCCCTGGGTTGGAGGTCCGGATCGCACGTCGTAGTCGATTGTGCCCGCCGCGGTCGCGAACTTCTGTGTGCGCGGGTGTAACGCCCTGTCGGCGGCGCCGATATACCGGTTGGCTCCGTGTATTCGCCTGACCCCCGACCCGGCGACTGCACGGGGCCACTTTGCTGTCCGGACCAGAACCGCGCAGTGGTCGTGCAGGCCGTTGCGTGGTATCGCCCGGCTACTGTGCGGTGTCTCAATTGAGCCGCTGCCCGGACCGCCAGATGGCGCAGCTGTGATCGATCAGGCACTGAAGATTACAGTTCGGACAACTATCGTTGGCGAAGGCTCGCACCCGGCGAGTCCCCGGACATTTCGATTGGGGAGGACGGTTCGTGAGCGGCGAATCGAATACCGACCGCGGCGACAGACACGAGCCCGGCCGACCACAGCCGACCGGCAGCGGTCCAGCTCAGCCGTCGCATACTGGTCGTGACCAGCAGGGACAGCCGCCCGCACGACCGAATCCGGCAGAAACCGTCGCGCCCGGCTGGCGCGGCGGCAGTTCGTGGCTGAACCCGGCGACCGGTACGGCCGGCGCAGATAACTCCGCGGCCTCCCCCGATTCAGTATCCGAGGGCTCGCCCAACCAAACCTCCGGCCCCGCTCCCACCGTTTCCCACCCGGCTGCCGCGCCGCTCGCGCCGGGGTATACCGGACCGCAGCAGGCCCGGGGCGGTGCCGATCCGGCCGGACCCGATTTCGCCACTCAGCAGTTGCCGCGCAGCGGCCCCACTCCGCCGCCGGACGCCTATGCCGCCGGCGGCCCCGATTTCGACGCCCCCACCGAAGTCTTCGAGTCCGCCGCCCTTACACAGCGCTTGGCCGGTGAGGAGGCCGCGTGGTCGGCCTACTCCGATGACACCGCCGCGACCGATGCCCTCGCGCAGAGCGGCTCGGTCCCTCCGGCGCCACCGCGGCCGCCGCAGGGGCGCCCGGGAGGTTCCGGCGGAGACGGTGGAGACGACGGGAACAAGCGTTCACCGGCCGGCCTCCGCGACCGATTTCGTGGTTCCGCGACCGCTCGCCGCGTGCTGCTGGCCGCCGCCGTGGTGTTCGGTATCGCCCTGGTGGGTTATATCGCCGATCTGGTGATGACCTCCGGCAGCGTTCCGCGCGGCGTCGAGGTCGCGGGGGTCGCGATCGGCGGGATGGACAAGGACGAGGCTCGCGCAAAGCTGCAGACCACCCTCGATGCCCGCTCCGGCGAAGTGGTGCCGGTGAAGATCGCCGATGTGCAGACCGAGCTGGTACCCAGCGCCGCCGGCCTCGGCGTGGACTGGGACGCCACCTGGGAGCGGGTGGGTGGCCAGCCGCTCAATCCCGCGGCCCGGCTGCTGTCCTTCGTCGCCACCCGTGAGGTCACGGTGGCCAGCACGGTCGACGAGGCCGCCTTCGGGCGCACCCTCGATGAACTGCGGGTACACGATCAGCCGCCGGTGGAGGGCGGTATCGCCTTCGAGGGCACACGGCCGGTCGCCGTGGACCCGGTTCCGGGCCGGATTCTGGACACGGCCGCGGCGCGGACCGTGCTCACCGACCAGTGGGCCACGGCGAACACCCTGGACCTGCCCGTTACGCCCGCACCCCCCGCGGTCCGGCGCGACGCCATCGAGAAGGCGCTGCACGAGATCGCCGAGCCTGCCGTGAGTGCGCCGGTGGTGTATTCGGGTAAGGGCAACGGGACCGCGACGCTGAATCCGGAGCAGATCGCCGCCATCGTGAGTTTCGTCCCGGACGGCCACGGTGGTCTGCGCGTCGAATTCGACCACAAGGTGGCGACGGATCTGCTCGCCCCGCAGCTGGCGCCGACCGAGGTCGAACCCAAGGATGCGACCTTCACCTTCTCCGGTGCGCCGACCGTGGTTCCCGCCGTGGTCGGCGACAAGATCAACTGGCCGAAATCGCTGGATCAGTTGCCGGCGATGCTGGCCGCCGCCGGACCGCAGCGCACCACCGCGGCGATCTATGAGCGGATCGAACCGAAGCTCACCACCCAGGCGGCGGAGTCGCTGGGCATTACCGAGGTGATGGGTGAGTTCACCACCGGCGATTTCTCCGGTCCGTCGGGTGTGAACATCCGGACCGTCGCCCGGGAGGTGAACGGTGCGGTCGTGAAACCCGGTGACACGTTCTCCCTGAACGGGCATACCGGCACCCGCGGCGCGGCCGAGGGCTATGTCGAATCCGGCATCATCGACCACGGCCGTCCCAGCACGGCGGTCGGCGGCGGGATCAGCCAGTTCGCCACCACCCTCTACAACGCCGCATATTTCGCCGGGCTCGAAGACGCGGGCCACACCGAGCACAGCTACTACATCTCCCGCTACCCGGCCGCCCGGGAGGCCACCGTCTTCGACGGTGCCATCGACCTGCAGTTCCGTAACAACACTCCGCACGGCATTTACATCCAGGCGTTCGCCGACAGCTCCGATGTGACGGTGCGTATCTGGGGCACCAAGACGGTGAACGTCGAATCCATCACCGGCGAAAAGTCCAAGCCGACCGAACCGGAAACCATCACCCTGCCCGAGGGCGACGACTGTATTGCCTCCACGGGAGCACCCGGTTTCACGATCGCCGATACCCGGGTGATCACCGATATCAATACCGGTCAGGAGATTTCCCGGCATACGCGGACGGTCAAGTACGACCCGGTTCCCGAGGTGAAATGCGTTTCCCCGGACGATGAGAAATCCGACGGGGAACAGCCCGAGGACACTTCGGAGCCGACCGCAGTGCCGCCGAGCAGCGGCAACGAGGGCAGCCGGCCCACCAATCGCGCGGGTAACCGCTGATACGCCACACCGGCCGGCCGGTGGAACAGCGGCGTTCCCTGCCTGCTCGTCCGTGGGGTAGCTGACGGTCGCTGCGGCACGTCGGCCTCGGTACCGAAACGACCTGGTCGTCGAGCGCATTGAGGCCGAGTCGGCCATGAGGTGCCGCCCACCGTGCTTGTGCCGAGTCTCGGGCCGGCGCAGGTTGTGCGCCGATTTCTACGTTTGATCACCGGCAGGCCGGCGTTCGGTTGGCCGCCAGGGACAGCGGCTCGGGTGGCCGCGGTATCGCGCAGATCGCCGGCATCGGCGGTCTCGGCGACGATGCCGGCGTCGCATGTTTCGGGACCGCGTCAACGGTCGCCCGGGGTCATCGTGGTGAGCGCGACCCGGCCGGTCGACTTCGGCTGCCGTAATGGTCACAGTGTCCGGTAGGCCGCCGGTGACTTACGGCGCCGCCCCGCCTACAGCGGGGTGCGCATCAGCAGGACGTTGTACTGCCGGTGCACCGTGAGCAGGAAGTACAGGTCGCTGCCCGTCTGGTAGGGGAAGATCATGGGCGCGTAGGCGGTAGGCAGGGAAGCTGCCTCCACCAGCACGCGCGGTGTACTCCACGGGCCTTCCGGGGTGTCCGCCGTGCGCAGCACCACCGAGTTGTGCGGATCGGTCGTCAGCATCACGTATTTGCGCAGATGGTCGTTCCACTGCACCGACAATTCGGCGACACCCTCGACAATCGGCGTCGCGGCCAACGGGTCGTTCACCTTCCAGCCGTGGCCGTCCCAGTACTCGTAGGCGTCGACATTCGCGATATCCGCCTCCCGCACCCGGGAGATGTAGCCGGCGTTGCCCCGCCCGGCTGCCGTGCCGTACCGGTACACATACCCATCGGCCTTCACGAACGCGTTCTGCTGAAAACGTTCGTGGCCGCCGCCGTTGGCCCGGCGGGTGGTGGGCAGCTGCGCCCAGGTCCGGCCGCCGTCGGCGGAGGAGGCGAGGGTCGAGAAGTTGGTGGTCCACTTGCCGTGGTCGCCCCATTCCTTCACCGACATCATGCTCATGTACTGCACACCGCCCACCGCGACCCCGGCGGTCGGGATCAGGCTGATCTCGATACCCGGGATCTTCGGGCTGGGCAGCGGGTTCGGGACCGCACCGTCGAAGATGATGCCCTGCGACGGGTCCTTGGTGCGGCTGTGGAAGAGCACATTGCTGCTCCACGCCCATGCGCTGCCGGCCAGCAGGTTGGGGATACCGAGACCGGCGGAATCGCCGAACGCCGTGATCATGGTCCCGGCTCCGTCGTCCCACATCACCCCGAGATCGGTGCCGAGTACGTTCACCCGCTCGGTCCGGTTGGGGCTGTCCATCCCGGTGACCTGGAAGACGGCCTGGGTTTCGCCCGGTAGCTGCGGCAGCCCGCGTGGCTGGCCGTTGATCCCGGGGATGGGATTCACATTGTTGGGGTCGGCTGCGGCCGGACCGGCCAGGACGAGGGCCGCGGTAGCACCCACTATCCCGGCGCGCACGAGTACGGACAGCGGGCGGCGAGTCATTCTCGGTTGTCCTCCTGCGGAACTGCGCGGTCTGCGGGTCATCTTGCCACGGCCGCGGTATCGGCGTGCCGGTCCGCGCTACCGAACCACCGCGGGATCCGGTCGAGCAAATCCTGCTGATCCGCTCCGGTCCAGGCCACGTGCCCGTCGGGCCGCAGCAGGACGGCGGGCACATCCAGTTCCGCGCCGGGGTCGGCGATACGGTCGATACGGTCGGTCCACCCCGCGACGGAGAGCCGGCCGGTCCGGTCGAGCAGTAGACCGCGTCCGCGGTGCATCAGCTCGTACAGGCGTCCCTGAGTCAGTGCGATATCGCGCATCCGCCGCCCGGCCAGTTCGTTTCCGTCGCCGAAGTCGTAACGGATATCGAGCGCGGTGATCTTGGCCAGCAAGTACCGGGTCACTTCAGGGAAGTCCATCAGTTCCGACAACAGCCCGCGCACCGCCCGTGGCCCCGGCTCGGCGGACAGCAGTTCCGATTGCGCGCGGGTATTCGCCAGCACGCCCGCAGCCACCGGACGGCGTTCGGTGCCGTAGCTGTCGAGCAGATCGTCCGGCGCCCGGCCCGCGAGCGTGGCCGCGAGTTTCCAGCCGAGATTGAACGCGTCCTGGATGCCAAGGTTGAGACCCTGCCCGCCCAGTGGCGGATGGATATGCGCCGCGTCGCCGGCCAGCAGTACCCGACCGACCCGATAGCGTTCGGCCAGCCGGGTCGCGTCACCGAATCGGGACAGCCGGCGCGGCGAATGCACCCCGAAATCGGTACCGGCGACGGCACGCAGTTGCCGGGCGAAGTCCGCGAGGGACGGCGGTGCCGACCGGTCGGCAGCCACCTCGGCCGCAGGCACCAGCACTCGGTAGAGCCCGTCGCCGAGCGGCATGAGACCGAAACGGTGCTCTGTTTTCCGTACTTCGGTCATCACCGTGGTGATGGTGTCCGGGGCGGCGGTGACCGCCATTTCCCCGAGCAGCGCATCCGTCGTGGACGGTTCCCCGGAAAAATCCACCCCGATCAGTGCGCGCACCGTGCTGCGCCCGCCGTCGCAGCCGATAAGGTAGCGGGCCCGCAGCCGGGTACCGTCGGTGAGCTCGGCGGTGACCCCGTGTTCGTCCTGCGCCAGCCCCGTCAACTCCCGGCCGCGCCGGATCTCGGCGCCCAGTTCCTGCGCGCGTTCGGTCAGCAGCCGGTCGGTGACCGGCTGGGGGATGCCGAGAATGTAGGGGTGGGCGGTATCGAGCCCGGCGGGCACGGCTTTGTCGATACCGGCGAAGTGGCTGCGGAGCGGGTACTTCTGCCCGTGGGCGAGGAAACGCTCCAGGATCCCGCGCTGGTCCAATATTTCGATACTGCGTACATGCAGGCCGGTCCCGCGGATGAATTCCGACGGCTCGGCGTCCTTTTCCAGCACGACCACCCGCACACCGTGCAATCGCAGTTCGCAGGCCAGCATCATGCCCGTGGGCCCGCCGCCGGTAATGATCACATCGAACATGTATCGCCCATCCCCTCCGTGGTTCCTGCCGTCACCACGCGCTGTCGCGAGCCTGTTTCCGCAGGTAGCGGGGCTCCGGCCGGATATTCTGCGGCACCACCGGGGTCTTGCCGCAAGACCCCCTGTGCGATATACGTTGAAGTGGGGAGGGGTTCGAAACGACTCGTTCGACCGGCCGTGTGCCCGGGTCGGCTCATGGGCTTCGTCGCTATGAGCGGGAGCCCACACAAAACTGGCGGCCCGGATCGTCCGGGCCGCCAGTTGGGAGAGCGATTTCTCAGCGGATCAGAACGCCGCCTCGTCCAGCTCCATGATGTCGTTGTCCAGGTTCGACAGGATGGTGCGGGTGGCCGTCAGCTCCGGCAGGATATTGCGGGCGAAGAACTGCGCCACGCCGACCTTGCCCTGGTAGAAGGCCTGATCGGCACCTTCCGCGCCGGCATCCAGTGCGGCACCGGCGACCTCGGCCTGCCGCAGCAGCTGCCAGCCGATCAGCAGATCGCCGACCGAGAGCAGGAAACGCACCGAACCCAGGCCGACCTTGTACAGCTCATCGGTCTGCTCCTGGGCGCCCATCAGGTGCCCGGTGAGTGTGGCGGCCATGGCCTGCACATCCTCGAGCGCGGTCGCCAGCAGCTTGCGCTCGGCCTTGAGCCGGCCGTTGCCCGCCTCCGAGTCGATGAACTTCTGCACCTGTCCGGCCACATGGCCCAGCGCGACACCGCGGTCCCGGGCGATCTTGCGGAAGAAGAAGTCCTGCGCCTGGATGGCGGTGGTGCCCTCGTACAGCGAGTCGATCTTGGCGTCGCGGATGTACTGCTCGATCGGGTAGTCCTGCAGGAAGCCGGATCCGCCCAGGGTCTGCAGCGATTCGGTGAGGTACTGGTAGGCCCGCTCGGAACCCACCCCCTTCACGATCGGCAGCAGCAGATCGTTGACGCGGGCCGCGAGATCGGCGTCGGCACCGGAAACGGCCGCGGCGACATCGGCGTCCTGGTGGGCCGCGGTGTACAGGTACACCGCGCGCAGGCCCTCCGCGTACGCCTTCTGGGTGGCCAGGCTGCGCCGCACATCCGGGTGGTGGGTGATGGTGACCCGCGGGGCGGCCTTGTCCGACATCTTGGTCAGGTCGGCGCCCTGCACGCGCTGCTTGGCGTAGTCGAGGGCGTTCAGGTAGCCGGTGGACAGGGTGGCGATGGCCTTGGTGCCCACCATCATCCGCGCGTGCTCGATGACCTCGAACATCTGCGCGATACCCTTGTGCACCTCACCCACGAGCCAGCCCTTGGCCGGGATGCCGTGGCCGCCGAAGGTGACCTCACAGGTGGCCGAAACCTTCAGGCCCATCTTGTGCTCGACATTGGTGACGAATACGCCGTTGCGGTCGCCCAGTTCGCCGGTTTCGTGGTCGAAGTGGAACTTCGGTACGAAGAACAGCGACAGGCCCTTGGTGCCCGGGCCGGCGCCCTCGGGGCGGGCGAGCACCAGATGCATGATGTTCGGGAACAGGTCGTCCGAATCGGCCGAGGTGATGAAGCGCTTCACGCCCTCGATATGCCAGGAGCCGTCCTCCTGCTGGACCGCCTTGGTGCGGCCCGCGCCCACATCGGAGCCGGCGTCGGGCTCGGTGAGCACCATGGTGGCGCCCCAGCCCTGCTCGACGGCGATCTTGGCCCACTTCTTCTGCTCTTCGGTGGCGTTGTTGTAGAAGATGTTCGCGAAACCGGGGCCGGCGGCGTACATGAAGGCCGCGGGCTGCGCGCCGAGGAGCAGTTCGGCGATGGCCCAGTAGGCGGCGCGCGGGACGTCGATACCGCCGAGTTCAGGGTCGACGGAGAAGCTGTCCCAGCCGCCTTCCTGCAGGGTCCGGTAGCTCTTCTTGAACGACTCGGGGAGGGTGACCGTATGGGTTTCCGGGTCGAAGACCGGCGGATTGCGGTCGGCGTCGGCGAAGGATTCCGCCAGCGGGCCTTCGGCCAGGCGACGCACCTCGTTGAGCATCTCCTTCACGGTGTCGGCGTCCAGGTCGCCGTAGGCGCCGGACTCCAGGATCTTGTCCAGACCGAGGACCTCGAAGAGGTTGAACTCCAGGTCGCGGACGTTGCTCTTGTAATGACCCATTGTGATACTCACTCTCCGTTGAGTCGGGTGCGGTCGGTGTGGTTAGCCGTTCCCGCCCGTTGTTGCCACCGGGTAGCTACCGGAACGCGGCAGGCTACTCGCGGGTAACTTACTGCCTATATTACCGACGGGTAAGGCGAGCGGCAAAGGGTCCCGCGGCAATGTGATGAGCGAAACAGGTAGCAACCCGGTGACCTGTGCAAACGAGACCCGAGCGGGTCTATCGGGCCGTTGTCACGCGTGGTACCTCGGAATGGGATCACCGGTGCCGGTGCTCAGCAGCTGCGGCAGGCTTTTCGTGATGTAGAAGGTCCAGCCGCGTGAGCAGGCCTCGAAGCATTCCGACTCGTCGGCGGTCAGGCCCTTGTGCGTGAACTGCAGTGTCGTGCCCTCCGGTGTCGCGGTGATATCGAAGACGACCGTCGTATCGGTCCATTCGGTGCGGTCGTCGACGAAGGTGAGATCGGAATCCACCACCTGCCAGACCATGCGTGCACCCGGAGTCACCTCGGTGAGCTGGAACCGGGCAAACCGGATGCCTTCTTTCTCCTTCGCGGTTTCCCCGGCATATTTGCTGTCGTCGGTGAAAACGAACTCGTCGCCCAAGGCGGCGCTCGCACCGATGAGGTTCTCGCTCCACCAGCCGCGCACGTTCGTCACGGCCGCGAAGACCTCCTCGGGGGTTTCCCGCACGGTTACGGCCGCGGTCAAGTACTCGGAATTCGACATCGTCATCGTCCTCTCTTCATCGGTGGTTTCGCCCCACCGACGAAGCAACACCGACCGGATCGACACCCGCATGGGAAAAAGTTCGAGAAAATTCGGGACGATCGCCGCGTCGCAGGTCAGAGCCCGCGCAGCCGCCGGGTCAGGTAGCGGCGTTCGGCGGCGGAAGGCGCCAGTTCCAATGCTTGCTCATAGGCCGCGGCGGCCTCGGTGACCCGGCCCTGCCGGCGCAGCAGATCGGCGCGGGTCGCGGGAAGTAGGTAGTAGCCGTCCAGGCGACCGGATTCGGCGAGTTCGTCGACGAGGGCGAGACCGGCCGGGACGCCCTCGGTCATGGCTACCGCCACGGCATGGTTGAGATCGACCACCGGAGACGGCGCCAGCCGCGCGAGGACACGGTAGAGCGCCGCGATCTGTGACCAGTCCGTGGACGCCGCGTCGGGTGCGCCGGCATGGCAGGCCGCGATGGCGGCCTGCACCTGATACGGCCCGGGACGCCGCAGAGCCAGCGCCTCGTCCAGTATGCGGACCCCTTCGGTTATCAGCGCGCCATCCCATCGGGAGCGGTCCTGATCCTCCAACGTGATCAGCACACCGTCCTCGGTACGTTGTTCGCGGCGGGCCTCGAGCAGCAGCATCAGCGCCAGCAGGCCCCGCGCCTCGGGTTCGGCAGGCAGCAACCGGACCAGCATCCGCGCGAGGTGAATGGCTTCCGCGGTCAGCCCGCGCTGTGTGGCCGCATCGCCGTAGCCCTGGTTGAAGATCAGATACAGCACCGCCGCGACCGCGGCCAAACGCTCCGGTAGCAATTCCGCCGGGGGAACCCGGTACGGGATGCCGGCCTCGACGATCTTGCGCTTGGCCCGCACCAGGCGCTGCGCCATCGTGGACTCGGTGGTCAGGAAAGCGCGGGCTATCTCGGGGGTGCTCACGCCGGCCAGCGTCCGCAAGGTGAGCGCGACCCGGGCCGGAAACGGCAGCGCGGGATGGCAACACGTGAATATCAGCCGTAACCGCTCATCGGGAATTACGTCTACCGGCGGCTCGGCCGGGTCGCGGGCCAGCACGGCGAGCTGGCGAAGTTTCGTTTTCGCAGCTGTGTTCCGGCGTAGCCGGTCTGTCGCGCGGTTGCGTGCGGTCGTGGTGAGCCAGGCCCCTGGGCGATCGGGGATACCGTCGCGCGCCCACGCGGACAACGCCGCGGCGAACGCGTCCTGTGCACAGTCCTCGGCCAGGTCCCAGTCGCCGGTCGCCCCGATCAGGGTGGCGACCACTTGACCCCACTCGTCGCGGTACGCCGCATCCAGCGCGGCGCGGACCTCCGGTGGTGCGGTCATTCCCACACGGGCCGGACCTCGATGGCGCCGTGCCGGGCATAGGGATGACGGGCAGCGAGTTCGACGGCTTCGTTCAGATCGGCACATTCGAGAATATCGATGCCGCCGATGAAATCCTTGGTCTCTGCGAACGGGCCGTCGGACACCAGCGTTTCTCCGTCCCGCACCCGGACCGTCGTCGCCTCCGCCACCGGACGTAACCGGGCGCCACCCCGTCGAGAGCCCCGCCGATCCACTTCCGCCGCGTAGTCCTGATGGGCCGGATCCGCCGCGATTTCGGCCGGGCTCGGCAACGATGTCTCGTCATCGCAGATCAGAAGCACATACTTCATCCTCCCAATATGCCCGACCACCCGGGCCGGAACCACTGGCGCGCGCCGCCCGGCGCTCCGGTACGAGATCTCGAAGAACCGATACGGGACTGGATAGGGTGAAGTGTGCGGATCGAGACGAGCGCCGGGCCCGCCGAGGCCGAGATCGATCACCCGGACGACCCCGCCTTCCTGCTGGTATTCACCCACGGCGCCGGCGGTGGGGTGGACAGCCGCGACATCGTGACGGTGCGCGATACGGCGCTGGCCGCGGGCGGTGTCGTGGCCCGCGTGCTGCAGCCCTACCGGGTGGCCGGCCGCCGAGCGCCCGGTAAGCCGGAGCCGCAGGACAGGGCCTGGGTCGAGCTTGTTACCGCCCTGCGATCGGAGATCGGCCCCGGCCTTCCGCTGATCCAGGGTGGCCGCAGCAACGGGGCGCGGGTCGCCTGCCGGACCGCCGGCGAACTCGGTGCCCGCGGCATCGTGGCGGTGTCGTTCCCGCTGCATCCGCCCGGGAAACCGGAGAAATCCCGGCGCGACGAATTACTGGCGGCCGCACCGGCCGAGGTGGTGGTGATCAACGGTGGTAGCGATCCGTTCGGAATCCCGGACCCGGCGGACGCGGCGGAGGTCCGGGTCATCGCCGGGCAGCCGCATTCTTTCAAGAAGGGGTTCGACGACATCGCCGAAACGCTGGCGCCGTGGTTCCGGCGCTGGAGTCGGTGAGTTACCCGGCTGAGCCGGACAGGCCGCGCCGCAAGGCGCGTGTGTGACCGCGCCACGCGGCACTGCCGGGTTAACCGGGTTGCCGCCTGTGTGATCCGGGGCTACTGAACCGGTTTGGTGGCGACCACCAGGGCGTCGATCGCGTCGCCGGCTTCGGTCGGCCGCAGGACCTGCTGGGCGGTATCGATCTGGAGACCGCTGTCCTCGCCCAGGTCGGCGACCACATCCTCGGGCGTGAACAGGATCTCCGGATCCTGCGGACCCCCGTGCCCCCGTTCCGGATTCGCGCTGTCGTGCCCGAGGACCAGCAGCATCCCGCCGGGGGTGAGCAACCGCGCCGCCCGCCGGACCATCTCGCGACGCTGTCCGGCCGGTAGATGCAGGAACACCATCAGGACCAGTTCGTAAGGACCGCCGATATCCACACCCGGATCGGTGAGATCGGCGCACTGCCAGGTGATCCGCTCCCGGATCGACCGGGTCAGCCGCGTCGCCACCGTACGGCCCTTATCGATCCCGACCTGGGAGAAATCCACCGCGTGCACCTGCCAGCCGTGGGTGGCCAGCCACAGCGCGTTGCGGCCCTCCCCGCAGGCCAGATCCAGTGCGCGCGGGAATTCCGGAACCGTCCCGTCGGGACCGGGTACGCGCGGTATGCGCCGGTCCAGTCCGTGCACGAACTCCACCACCGTGTTGTTCGGCGGTGCGCCCCACACCAGTTCGCTCTGCACATACCGCGCATCCCATTCGGCCGCGTCCATACGGGCCAGTGTATGGACGCGGTGTCCGGTTCGGACCGCTTCGGGGCCGGATGTCACTCGTCGGCGGGTTCGGGCAGCCAGTGCACCGGCGAGGTTTCCCGGACATGGACGAGGATGTCGAAGGCCGCCGCCGCCGAACTCACCGTCAGCCGCGCCGATTCATCCGCGGCCGGGTCGTACACACCGCTGATCACCCGCAGCTGGGCCGGCGCCGCCCGCCACGCCCGGACCTCCGGTGGTGCGTCGTCGCGTAGGTCGACGAAGTAGGCGGGCAGGTCGACGGTCCCCAGATCGGCATCGACGAGGTCCGGGTAGGGGTCGGGCGCGATCGCCGCGCCCAGGTCGCCGTGATGGAAACCGATCGCCACCGAGCGGTAGCCGGTGCCGAAATAGGTGCGCAGCTCGCTGCCTTCGCCGTGGAATCGGGTCTGATCCGGGCCGAGGCCGATCTCGGTGGCGGCGGTATGGGCGATCCCGTCCCAGTAGACGATTCGGGCACCGGTGTCGCGATGGTGATCGATGATCCTCCGGGCGGGCCGGGGATCGTCGCTACCGAAGCTGCCGCGACCGGCCACGCTGTTCTCGTGGAAGTCCACGATCAGCCGGATGCGGTCCAGTGCCGTCGAATACGCTGCGGCGGCCTCGGGGTCGTCCGGCTGCGGTAGCGAGTGCAGGAGAGTGAGCGCGGCACGGGCATCCTCGGCGAATGGTCGGCCGGGGTGAATGCCCT
This sequence comes from Nocardia carnea, assembly GCF_029868325.1. Lineage (GTDB taxonomy): Bacteria > Actinomycetota > Actinomycetes > Mycobacteriales > Mycobacteriaceae > Nocardia > Nocardia carnea_C. The sequence continues at coordinate 31,059 of NZ_JARWNW010000204.1, read as the reverse complement.
GGTGACGTTGGACGTGCTCGTCGATCCGGTGCGCGCTGCGGATCGGGGTCAGATACGCGGCGAGTTCGTCGGCGTGGGCGGGGGCCCAGCGGCGGGCGTAGGCGAGCACTTCGTCGTAGTCGGCGGATTCGGCGGCCGCCGGTTCGATGCCGAACACACCGACCTGATCGTCCGGGTGGTCGATGTTGTAGGCGCGCAGCCATTCGAGTGTCGCGACGGTTTCGGTCGTGCGCAGGGGGCGCCAGGCGCCGGTGAGCGCGGTGTACGGATCACCACTGCCGGTGCGTACGTAGGCGTCGAGCCGGGCACCGGAGCGTGCGCTGTCCTGGATGGCGAGCGCACGGAATCCGTGCTCGCTGATCAGAGTGCGCAGGATCCGATCGCGGATCCCGTAGGTCTGGCGGGAGAAGCGGGTGGATTCGCCGAGGCCGACCACGGTGGCCGCGGCCAGGTGGTCGGTCAGCGCCCGCAGATCCGGACCGGTATCGGCGGCGTCGGTTCCGTGTACGGGCCGCGCGTTATCGCGCAGCCATCGGTGCACCGCGTCGGCGGTATCGGTGGATGTCGAGGTCGTGGTCACGCCAGGCTCCTAATGGCTCGTCGGAGTGTGTGTCGTGAACCAGCCTCGTACCTCAACTATTGTTTAGGTCAAGCCGTGTCAGAGCTGAGTGCGCATCAGGACCACGTTGTACTGGTTGTGGACCGTGGTGAGGAAGTACAGATCGCTTCCGGTCTGATACGGGAAGATCGACGGCGCGTACGCGGTCGGCAGCTCCCGTGCGTCGATCAGCACCCGGGGCGGGCTCCACGGACCCTGCGGGGCGGGCGCGGTGCGCATCACCACCGAATTGAACGGGTCGGTGGTCAGCGAAACGTATTGACCCAGATGATCATTCCACATGACCGACAATTCGCCGACCCCGTGCATGATCGGTTTCGCGGCATTCACATCGCCGTGTTTCCAACTGCCGCCGTCCCAGTATTCGTAGGCGCCCAGATTCTGGATATCGGCCTCGCGGACCCGGGATATGTAGGCGGCATTGTCGCGGCCCGACGCGGTTCCGTAAACATAAACGTAGCCACCGTCTTTCGCGAAGGCATTCATCTGGAAATTGCGGTTGGCGCCCTCGTTGGGCCGGCGGGTGAATGTCAGATCGGCCCAGGTTTCGCCGTTGTCGGCGGATGCGGCCAGCCCGGAGTAATTGGTTGTCCATTCGCCCGGGGTATCCCATGTCTTCACCGACATCAGGCTCATGTACTGTACGCCGTTCACGGAGATACCGGCGGTCGGAATACGGCTGATCTCCAGGAACGGAATTTTCGGGCTCGGGATCAGATCCCGGGCCTGACCGAACACGTCGCGGACCACACTGTCGAAGTAGATACCGTGCCGGGGGTCGCGGGTATGGCTGCGGACCAGCACATTACTGCGCCACGCCCACATACTGCCGGACAGCAGGTTGGGGAATCCGACGCCGGCGGTATCGCCGAACGCGGTGAGCATTTCACCGTGCCCGTTGTCCCACATGATGCCCAGATCGGTGCCGAGCATGTTGTAGGTGTGGGTGCCGTTCGGGCTGGCCATACCGGTGACCTGGAAAACGGCCCGGGTGGCTCCGTGTAATTGGGGAAGCCCATTGGTGCCGTTCAGCACCGGAATGGGATTGATGGCGTTGGGATTCGCCGTGGCCGGTGCGGTGGCCGCGAGCATTGCGGCCGATGCGCCCGCCAGCAGAGACATGAGTATGGATCCGGTTCTTTTCAAGTCCGTCGGACCTCCGGGTTGCGTCGAGAATCGCCGCGGATAAACGTGGGCACCTCGAGATCTGTTGCACGGCTCATTTCGACTGGCTGGCAGATCGCGGTCATGTTAGCAGTGGATATGGGCTGATCAGAGGCTTTGCGTGGCAGTTCTGTGCTGGTGTCACACAGGTCGGCGGGGTTGTTGCCGAATTGTCACCAGCGGTGAGTCCGCGGGACCGCTGCTCCAGAGCGCCGTAGATCACTCCATGGTCTAATCGAGAAGTTAACCGCGCATTTCGGCGGTTTACTTCAGTGAGGAAGCGGAGGACGTATGCTGCCAGCCGGAATGGACCCGCGCACACCGGTGCTCGTCGGAGTCGGACAGATCGTGCATCGGTCCGGTGAACCAGGTCTGCCGGGGGCAGTCGAATTGGCGGCGGAATCGCTGCGCCGGGCCGGTGCGGACAGCGGAACCGGCGATACGCTGCTGCGATCGGCCGATGTGGTGGCCGCCGTCGCCACGGTCAGCGGCTCCTACCCCAACCTTGCCGCGACGGTCGCCGCGCAGATCGGCGCCTCCCCGAAACGGACCCTGCAATCCGCCCCCGCCGGTGGCGACGCACCCCAGCGGCTGCTCAACCTGCTGGGCAGGCAGATCGCCGAAGGTAAAACCGATATCGCCCTGATCTGCGGCGCCGAGGCGATGGCATCGCTCGGCAAGGCCAAGAAAGCCGGTGTGGACCCCGGCTGGACCGAACAGCACGAGAACGCCGTACCCGACGAGATCGTGGGCGCCACCGACGCCCCCAGTTCCGCGATGGAAACCGCGGCCGGACTCTGGGGGCCGATCTATGTGTACGCGCTGATCGAATCGGCGATGCGCAACCGTCTCGGCCTCGACCAGGAGACGCATCTGGCGCGGATCGGCGGGCTGTGGTCGCGATTCTCCGAGGTCGCGGCCCGCAACCCGTACGCCTGGCTGCCGACGCAACGGACCGTCGCCGAACTCGTCACCACCGGGCCCGACAACCGGATGGTGTGCAGCCCGTACCCGAAACTGCTGATGGCGAATCTGTCCGTCGACCAGGGTGCGGGCCTCATCCTGTGCAGCGCCGCGGCGGCGGATGCGGCCGGGGTGCCCCGGGAGCGGTGGGTCTTCCCGCACGGCGGCGCCACCGCCACCGATACCTGGTACCTCTCCGAACGCACCGATATCGCCGCCTCCCCGGCGATCGCCGCGGCCGGCCGGGCCGCGCTGACGGGCGCGGGGGTCGGTATCGACGATATCGCCCATATCGACCTGTATTCCTGCTTCCCGGTGGCCGTTCAGGTGGGTGCCGCGGCGCTGGGCCTGCCGATCGACGATCCCGCGCGACCCCTCACCGTCACCGGCGGCCTCACCTTCAGTGGCGGTCCGGGCAACAACTACAGCACCCACGGCATCGCCACCATGGCCGGGATCCTGCGCGACAATCCCGGCGACTACGGGCTCACCACCGCGCTCGGCTGGTACATCACCAAACACGGGGTGGGCGTGTATTCGGCGAAACCGCCGGCCGAACCGTTCCGTCCGGTGGAGGCCGAGGTCCCGGTGGCCCGGCGCGAGACGGCCCCGGGCTATACCGGCCCGGCGGTTATCGAGGCGTACACGGTCCCGCACCGCAAGGGTGAGGCGGGCGACGAAGCCGAAGCCGTGGTGGTCAGTGCGCTGAACCCGGCCGGGGCACGCATACTTGTCCGGGCGACGGACAGCGAAACCATCGCCGCCTGCACCATCGGCGACCGGTTGGGCGCTGCCATCGAGATCACCGCCGCCGACCGTTTCATTCTGCGCAGCGAGAGGACAGCCTGATGACCGACACCGTGCTCCTGGACCGGTGTGATGCGATAACCGTGCTCACCGTCAACCGGCCCGCGGCGCGTAACGCCATCGACCTGGCGACGGCGAAGGCGATCGAGGCCGCGATCGACGAATTCGAGGCCGACGATACCGCGCGGGTACTCGTGCTCACCGGCGCCGACGGAACCTTCAGCGCCGGAATGGATCTGATCGCGATGACCCGTGGCGAGTTCCCGGTGACCGAGCATCGCGGACCGCTCGGAATCGCGGCGAAACCGCCGGCCAAACCGATGATCTCGGCAGTCGAGGGTTTCGCACTGGCCGGTGGTTTCGAACTGGCGCTCTCCGGTGACCTCATCGTCGCCGCGCGGGACGCGAAATTCGGTATCCCCGAGGTGAAACGCGGACTCGTGGCGTCCGGCGGCGGCGTTATGCGCCTCACCCAGCGCCTGCCGCGCAGTATCGCGGCCGAACTGGCCTTGACCGGGGGCCGGATCAGCGCCGAACGGCTGCATCAGCTGGGGCTGGTCAACCGGGTGACCGAACCCGGCGAAGCGCTGGAGGTCGCGCTGGAGCTGGCGGGCGAGATCGCGGCCGCCGCCCCGCTCGCGGTGGCGGCCAGTAAACGGATCATCGACGAGTCCCCGGATTGGAATACCGCGGAGGGCTTCGCGAAGCAGGGGGAGATCGCTCTTCCCGCAATCGCTTCCAAGGATGCGGCCGAGGGGGCGCTCGCATTCGCGGAGAAGCGCGACCCGGTGTGGCAGGGTCGCTGAGTTTTCCGCGCCGCACGGTGTATCGGCTGTCGCCAGAACACCCGCGCCCGGCCGAGTGCGCCTTCTACGTGGGCATTTGATCGAGAATCACGCGGGCGCAGGCGGCGGGATCGTCGTAGAACGGCGTATGCCCGCTGCCCTGCAGCGTGATGTGGCGGGCGTGCGGGAGTACCTCGCGGGCGCGCCGGCTCTGGGTCTTGTAGGTGAGCAGGATGTCGCGGTTACCCCAGGCGATGGTCACCGGAAGGTCCGCCAGCGCCGCCGGGTCGGCGAGTTCCGCCTCGGTGAACGAGTCCAGTGCCGGTGAGAAACCCAGCGATTTCACCGCACCTTCGGCAGTGTCCAGAGCGGTCTGCGTGTCGACTGCCCAGGGCTTACCGAAGACCAGGCTCAAGAACATGGTGCGGCCGGCCGGTGTGCCGAGCACCTTCGGCATCGCCGGGCCGAGGATCCGGCCGAGTTTCTTGGACCGGCCCAGCGATTGCTGACACCAGACGCGGCCCGGTGTGTCCCAGAAGAAGATCGGCGAGAAGGCCGTCACCGAGCGTGCCAGGCCGCGGGCACCCAGATTCAGCGAGATGCCGCCGCCCATCGAATTTCCGGCGAGATGGGGCCGGTCGAGCCCTTGGGCGGCCAGGAAATCGGCGAGGGCGTCGGTCAGGGTGTCGACGGTGGTGCGGGGTAGCGGCGCGGAACCGCCGAAACCGGGTAGATCGACCGCGAACACCTCGAAATGCTCCGCGAGGGTGCCGATGATCGGTTCCCACACCTGCCACCGGCTGCCCACACCGTGGACCAGCACGAGAGGTTCACCGCTGCCTTGGCGATGGTGCTCGAGATCAGTCATTATCCAGCTCTCCGATCAGGATCCGAACTGCGGAATCACACTAACAGCAGGCAGGGGACATCAGTTCGGTTCGCGAGGATCGCCGGCGGTACGTCCTCGTTGGACCTGCACCGACGACGGGTGTGAGTCTTCTCGAAATATGCTCCTCCGAGTTGCGGCCCGACTGTGACTGCGACTACACACATGCGTGGGCGTCACGCGGACGACCGTGGGACGATCCCCGATCACCGCGGCGTCCAGGTGATACATCTGAGAGAGGAACCCGGTGCGGAAGACCCTTTTTGCCGCGACCCTAGTCATTCTGCCGCTGCTGGCGGCGGCCTGCGGTAGCGATACCGAATCCGCGCCCGCGCTCACCGAGGCGGACCTGTCGAAAGCCCTGCAGGAAAAGGGTCTCAAGGACCCGGCCTTCGCCGACTGCGCCGCCAAGGTGTACCTGGCGGAAGGTATTTCCCAAGAGGGCCTGCAAACCATGATCAGCGACGAGTTCGACACCCGGATGGCCGATCCGGAGACTCTCGGACTGAGCCCGGAGGACAAAACCAAGGCCGAAGCCGCGACCACCAAGATCGTCGGTGAATGCCTCGGGACGTCGCAGTAGGCGGTAACGGTAGCGGATGCCGATCGGGCATCGTCGGCCGTGCCGTAGCAGCGTTCTCTGTCCACGGCCGTGGGCCGGGTCATCGCGCTGCCGCTCGGCGGCCGACGAGTGCCGAGGCCGCGGCTACGGAACCGTTCAGGACAGATATCGGCTGGGGCCGAACTGCTCGAGTCCGGTGACCCGGAGCAATTCGAGGGACCCGGCAGTGCCGGTCGCTGGTGCGGCGGAGTAGACGAGGACGGTCTGGTCGGCCTCGGGATCGTGCAGTACGTCGCAGTCGAGAGTGAGAACGCCCAGTTCCGGGTGGGTGACCTCGGTGGTGCGGCTGCGCAATCGACCGGAACGGCCGGTTTGCCAGAGTTGCTCGAATCGAGCACTTCCGGCCCGCAGTTCGGTGATGAGCCGGACGAGGTCTGCGTCCCCTGGGTATTTGGCATGGGCAGTGCGCAGGCAGCCGACGCAGTCGGCAGCGTCGCCGCCGGCCTCCTCCCCGGTCCGCGCGCTGTCCGCACCGGCGCCGAGGAACCGTTGCCACAACAGGTTGCGTTGTGCCGGTGGCAACTGTGAGAAGTCGCCGAACAGGGCGGCTGCGAGCGGATTCCAGGCCAGCACATCGGATTTGGCGGACAGTACGACAGCGGGCAAGTCCGGGATGCGGTCCAACAGCCGCAGCACGCTCGGGCGCACCAGCATGGATACACATCCCGCGTGCGGCGGCTCCGATCCCGCGAGCCGGAACACCAGGTCACGGTCGGGATCGGAAAGCCGTAACGCGCGGACCAATGCACCCAGCACCTGGTCGGACGGTTTGGGGCCACGCCCCTGCTCGAGCCGGACGATGTAGTCGACGCTGAGCCCGGCCAGTTGCGCGACTTCCTCGCGTCGCAGACCGGGCACCTGCCGCCGAAGGCCGGCCGCCAACCCCACATCGACGGGCCGGAGACGGGAGCGCGCGGTCTTCAAGACGGTGGCCAATTCGGCTCTGTCCACCACCTCATCCTGCCGCAACTTCGGTTGCGGCGGGTGGGACGGACAGTCCTACGCCTGATCGGCCCTGGAGACGGCAGCGCGATGCTGTGACGCTACGAGCTGTGACAACATCGACAATCGCCTTGGTTACCGGGGCAAACAAGGGCCTGGGCCGCGAAACCGTCCGACGGCTGGCCGACCTGGGATGGCAGGTATTCCTGGCGGCCCGCGATACCGCGCGCGGCACCGAGGCGGTTGCCGAGCTGGCCGCCGAAGGCCGGCAGGCCGGGTTCGTCCGGATGGATGTGACTTCGGACCAGTCCGTCGCTGCGGCGGCTCGCCTGATCCGAGCACAGGTGGGGCGGCTCGACGTAGTGATCAACAACGCTGGTATCGCGGACCGGGGAACTTCGCCGACCGAAACCACTCCCGACGAGCTGCTGGAGGTGTTCGATACCAACGTTTTCGGACCGGCCCGGGTAACCCGTGGCCTCCTGCCGCTGCTGCGTGCAAGCACGTCCCCTCGAATCGTCATGGTCTCCAGTGGTATGGGATCGGTTGCCACCCTGACCGATCCCCGCTGGAAACACCTCGTGAACCCGACACTCGGTTACCCCGCAAGCAAAGCTGCGCTGAATATGCTCACTGCCGTCTACGCGAGCGCGCTGCCGGACATCCGGGTCAATGCGGTAGATCCCGGTTACACCGCAACAGACCTCAACGGCCACACCGGTCCCCAATCCCTCGCGGAGGGTGCCGACGCGATAGTGCGCCTCGCCGCCATCGCCACGGACGGGCCCACAGGCGGATTCTTCGACCGCAACGGAAGGATCCCGTGGTGAGAACCGGGGCGATCGCCGGGGCGGTGGTGCTCATCTGCCTGGCCCTGTTCATCATCACAACAGAATCGGAGAACACGATGAACCAGCAGAACGTGGACGCATCGACCGTGCTGTCGATCGGCGTACATCCCAGTGCCCTGGACTACAGCCGTTACCCAGGCCTCGACGAGGCCACGCTGACCGCGCGAATCGACGCCGCGGAAGCGGCGCTGCGGGAAGCCGGATTCGATATCGTCTCGTGCCGGCTCCCCGCCGAACCCGATGCGGCGGAGCAAGAACTGCGCCGATGTGCCGCGTCCGGAACTTTCCGGATCGCCATGATAGGAGCGGGCATTCGCATGGCCCCGGAACACACCCTGCTGTTCGAACGCCTGATCAATACTCTCGGCGATATCGCTCCGGGTATCCGCTTCTGCTTCAACACCTCACCCGAAACCACCATCGACGCTCTCCGCCGCTGGGTGTGATCCGCCGGGGCGGTGCTACGGCGGCCTGTCGATGTTCGAGTGCGGGCCGGTGGTGGCCTCGAAAGGCAGCAGTGTCGTCCGGTCCGGTTCGGATCGTCTCGATTCGAACCATGGCCGCACGCCCGGCCGGATGCTGAACTGGGCGCACAGCGGCGACGGTGCACTCACCGCCTACGCCGAAACCCGGCGCCCGGTAGCGCAAGCGTTGTCCACCGAAAAACAAGAGGTCGAATCGTGAGCGAGCTGTTCGAAGCCCCCGCCGACGGCACCGGCCTGCGCCGGGCATTCGCCAACTTCCCCAGCGGGGTGGTGGCCGTCTGCGCCCGAGTCGACGGCAAACCACACGGTCTCGCCGTGAGCACCTTCGTCCCGGTTTCCCTGGACCCGCCGCTGGTGTCGTTCTGCATCCAGAACACCTCCGCCACCTGGACCCGCCTCGTCCACGCGGGCCACCTCGGTCTCAGCCTGCTGGGCACCGACCAGCAGGACGCCGCCCGCTCCCTGGCCGCCCGCGACGGCGACCGCTTCCGCGGCCTGGACCTGCACGACGGTACGGGTGAAGCAGTGTTCATCGACGGCGCCTCGGTCTGGATCGAAGGCACTCCCGAAGCGCACGTCCCCGCGGGCGACCACACGGTGGTCATCCTGCGCGTGCGCCGTCTCGCAATCCACCCCGGTCGGGAGCCCTTGGTATTCCACGGCTCCCGCTTCCGACTCCTGCGCGCCGGCTGAGGCCGGCGATTCCGGGTTCGCGCCGGACCCTCGGCGGCTGTCTTCACAGGCACCGTCGAGGATTCTCCGCCGTATCAGTCGATCAGCGAGAGCCCCAGTTCAGCGGCGACCTCATGTGGTTCATGGCGATTCCCGGTATCGGTCACGATCCGCGACAGTGTTGTGATCGCCGCCCGGATATCTTGCTCCCTTTCGCCCGGGTCCTGGATGCGTTGGTTCGATCCTGCGCCCCCGAGGGAAAACGGCGCCGCCTTCGACCATCACATCGGCGCCTACCACGTCGGCGATCTTGCCATTCCCGTGCCTTCCACACGTCCTCCGCAGTGAGATGCGGTACGACAACGACTTCGGCGCGATTCTCCAACGCGTGCCCTGCCGCGCGCGGGCAGCGGATCAGGCAAGGGAGCCAGGCGATCGATGCGGCCTGGAATATATCGTGCGGCAGGTGAGGAACTGCCTCTGACCTGCATTTTGAGCCGGTGACGGGAATCGAACCCGCGCCGTCTGCTTGGGAAGCAGAAGTTCTGCCATTGAACTACACCGGCGGCACGCCTGTCGACGCGTTGGCGAGCTTAGCAGAGGGCCGGCCCGGGGCCGAAATCTTTTGCCGATTCCGGCCCCGGTGAACGTGGGTGGGTCAGGCTTCGGACCAGACGCCGAGCTGGTTGCCGCTGGGGTCGGTGAAGTGGAAGCGGCGGCCGCCGGGGAAATCGAAGGGGCCTTCGGTGACCGTGCCGCCGGCGGCGCCGACGGAGCGCAGGCTGGCGTCGAGGTCGTTCGAATACAGCAGGACCAGGGGGCCACCGGTGCGGACTTCGGAGCCGGCGGCCAGGCCGCCGGCCTCGCCGTCGCTGCCGTCGAAACGGCGGATACCGGTGTACTCGGGGCCGTAGTCGTTGAATTCCCAGCCGAATGCCGACCGGTAGAAGCTGCGGGCGGCGTCCATATCGGTGACGGTGAGTTCGATGTAGTCGATGCCGTGGTGGGTGTGCGCACTGGTCTCTGACATGGGTGGAGTATGCCCGCGGGGTGTGACAGGAAACAGTGCTGCCGGACCGGGATCTACCTGCCCGGATCGCGGTCGCTACGCTCGTGGCGTGCTGCTTTCCGATCGTGATATCCGGGCGGAGTTCGCCGCCGGGCGGCTCGGGCTCGAACCGTTCGCGGACAACCTGGTCCAGCCGTCCAGTATCGACGTGCGGCTGGACCGGATGTTCCGGGTGTTCAACAACACCCGCTACACCCATATCGACCCGGCGCAGCGTCAGGACGAGCTGACGAGCCTGGTGGAACCGGCGGCGGGTGAACCGTTCGTGCTGCATCCGGGGGAGTTCGTGCTCGGGTCCACGCTGGAGGTGTGCAGCCTGCCCGACGATCTGGCGGGCCGTTTGGAGGGTAAGTCGAGCCTGGGCCGGTTGGGGTTGCTCACCCATTCGACGGCCGGGTTCATCGACCCGGGGTTCAGCGGGCACATCACCCTCGAGCTGTCGAATGTGGCGAATCTGCCGATCACACTGTGGCCGGGGATGAAGATCGGGCAGTTGTGCCTGTTCCGGCTGACCAGCCCGGCGGAGAACCCGTACGGCAGCTCGGGCACCGGCTCGAAGTATCAGGGACAGCGCGGGCCGACGCCGTCCCGGGCGTATCTGAACTTCCCGCTGCCGGACTGAAGCGGCCGGTGTTCGGGCACCGAACGGAACCGGATCGCAGCCACTGTGATGTGTTCAGCGGCCGTCGTTCTCGGGTGGGCCGAGCACGATATCGGCGGTCCGTGTCATGACTTCGCCGCGGTCCATGCCGTCGGGCGGATCGGCGGCCAGGAACTGGATACCGATTCGCGCGCAGAAGGCGAGCAGGCTGCGGGCTTCGACCTCGACCGGGTCGGTGAAGTAGGCGCCGATCATCTCGCGAAGCAACTGCATGCGCTGGTTGTCCACCCGGCGCAGCCGGGCGGCGACGGATTCGTCGCGGCGGGCCCAATCCCGGATGGCGAGGTCGATCGGCAGTAGTTCCGGGGAGAGGGTGAGTGTGCCGGCGCGCTGGATTTTCGTCCGTGGGTCGCCGCCTTCGCGGGCGACGCTGTCGAGCACTTCGTCTACGCTGCGCCGTTCCCAGGTGTCCAGCATGGCCTCGAGCAGGGCGTTGCGGTCGGTGAAGTAGCCGTAGAAGCCGCCTTTGGTGACTCCTAGTTTCTTGGCGAGCGCTTCGACGCGGACTGCGTCGGGCCCACCGTGGGCGAGGGCGCGCAGGCCCTCGTCGATCCAGTCGGCACTAGGTGTGCGTGCCGTTCCCATTTGTGTGTCTCCCTTCACCGCCGGACATCTATACGCCACCGTATAACTGCGGTACCGTGCTTATATACGCCACCGTATAACAGTCAGAGGGAGATGCGGCGATGACTGACCCTTCCCCGGATCATGTGGTCGACAGCCACCCCGATCCGATCGCATTTCAGCAGTACGACCTCACCGATACGACCCGAGCGCGCAGCGCGATAACCGAATACGACTACAGCGATCAGTTCACGCTGCTCACCGACGCGGCGGCGACCGGGAATCCGGAAGCATGGGCACGCGCGGCGCTCGACGCCGTCGCCGGGAGCACGGGGCAGCTGATCTGGCGTGGCCTGCTCGGGTTCCGGCTGGCCCGGCGGTCCGCGCCGGCGCACGTGGCGGGCTGGCGGGTCGTCGAATCCGGCGACAGCTGGATAGCCCTCGCGGCCCGGTCGTGGATGCTCACCGGCAGTCTCGTGATCGAGGTCGAGGAGAACAGTGTTTCCCTGGCCACCTTCGTCCGGTACGAGCGGCCGGTCGGCAAGCGCATCTGGGCATTCGCCTCCCGGGGGCATCGCCGGTTCGCTCCCGAACTGCTACCCGATGCGCGGCGAGTGCTGCGTCGACTTCCGTGATACCGAGCCGGCCGGGGCAGAGACCGGCCCGGTATCCCGGTGGCTGTACTGGACAGCCGGTCCCGCGGTCGCCCGTCGGCGCCGCGGGCGGGCTACGACCGGCGTGCCTTGTGAGCTGCCGGACGTAGCCCCATCCCCGGTCATTCCCGGCTGCCGCCCGCCAGGAGTGCGGCATTGATCACCGAGGACAGTGGCGGGAGCAGACCGTCGCGTTCGGGTGGCACCACCCAGTTACAGCCCTCCCGGTTCCAGCGGCCCATCCCCGTGGGCAGCATGACCGCGCTGCCCACGCCGGGAATGTCGATATCGATGCGGTGCAGCATCTCCACCACTTCGGGATCGGGCCGGCGATCCGGATAGGCCACGAAGCTCCAGCGAATCTGGCGGGCCAGCACGGGGACCCGGATATCCCGGGAATCCAGCAGTTCGCGGACGGCGCGGGCGCGTTCGGTGGGTAGGTGGATGACACAGGCCCGGCTGGTGATCGGCAGCATCACGAAGCCGCCGCGTTCGGTGGCCGGTAGACCGAATTCGTGACGGTAGTAGGCGGCCCAGTCGTCGACCGTTCTGAGCTTTTCCACATTCACGGTGAATCCCCTTGCCTCCCTGGCGTGCCGGACCTTCCTGGCGTGCCGAGCCACGGCCGGTGGCGGTTTCGCTTCTGCCCCTCCAGGATCCCGCCTGCACCGGCGCGCCGGAACCGCCTCCGCGCTTGCGTTCCACTGCCCTTGCGCTGCCATTCGCTGCGGTAGCGAATTTCCTTGTGGTTGCAGTCACATTCGGCTCGTACTCTGGGGAGGAAATCGTTCGGAAAGGGTGACAACGTGGTCGGCCAATGGTCTGGAAAGGAGGCCCGGGCGCTTCGCGAGGCCAAACGGATGAGCATCCGGGAGTTCGCGGCACATCTGGGTGTGCACGAACGACTGGTGTCCAAATGGGAGGCCGGGGGCGACCGGGTACATCCGCGTCCCGTCAACCAGGCTGCCCTCGATACCTGCCTGGCCAGGTCCGATGATGTCGAGCGGGGCAGGTTCGCCGCATTGACGGCCGCCGGTACTGTCTCCGGCCCCGGCGGATCTACCACGGTGCGCGGAAGCTATTCCAATGACGCCGAACTCCTGGCCCTCATCGATAGCGGTGCGGTGCGCGGGGACGGGTCGGCGGCGATTTCGGAGAGGGATCTCATCATGGCGGCAGCACACGAGGCGAGCGATCACGCGGGCCGGGCCGAGGCGACGAATATCGGCCCCAGCACCTTGGAGCAGCTCGACGCGGATGTCACCCGGATCGCCAACGACTACGTGCACACCCCGCCGATGCCGATGATGGTGGAGATGCTGCGGGTCCGCCGGCGGGTGTATCGGCTGCTCGAGGGTCATCAGCGCCCGTCCGACACCAGTCACCTATATCTGCTGGCGGGCTCCCTGTCGGGGTTGCTCGCCAACGCCAGTACCGATCTGGGTTATCTGGATGCGGCCGGCGAGCAGATCCGGGCAGCCTGGGCGTACGGGGAGATCTCCGGTCACAACGGGCTGCGAGCGTGGGCGCGGGGGATGCACGCGCTGATCGAGTACTGGTCGGAACGGCCACATCGGGCGCTTGCGCTGGCGCAGAGCGGGCAGCAGTACGCGGATTCGGCCACCGCCGCGGTGCGGCTGCACAATATCGAGGCGCGGATCTGGTCGAAGATCGGTAGCGCCGCCGATACCGAACGTTGTCTCCGGGCCGCCGCCGCGGCGAGCGAGGGCCCCGCCACCGACAGCCTGCACGACGAAGTGGGCGGGGTGTTCGGCTTCTCCGAGGCCAAGGCCAGCTACTACGCGGGCGCCACCTATATCCATCTCGGTCTCGCCGAACCGGCGCTGGCCGCCACGGAGCGCACGATCGAGCTGTACCGCAGCGGTCCGGCGCGGCAGCGTTCCTACGGCGCCGAAGCGCTGGCCCGGGTCGATTCGGCGGCCGCGCACCTGATCAACGGCAGCCTCGACGGCGCGGCGGAGGCACTGTCGCCGGTGCTCGAACTGGCCGAGGACAAGCGCATCGCGCAACTCGAGGAACGGCTCACCGGCGTCCGCCGGCGGATCTGCGCTCCCACTTACCGTGGCGTGGCGCAGGCCCGGTCCCTGGACGAGCAGATCGAGGAATTCTGCGGTTCGACGCCCACCCGCAGCCTGCCCCCGGGCGCCGGGTGAGCGCACCGCGCGCCCGCTTCCTGCGGTAACCGTACGGGCACGGGCCGGGGCCGGACCGGATAACCCCTTGCCCCTGGTGGCACCATGGATCGGGTGAGTACTGGCCATTCGCATCCCGCCCCCCGCATTCTGGAGCAGTCGAAGAAGCTGCAGAACGTCGTCTACGAGATCCGTGGACCGGTACACGCACATGCGGCACGGCTGGAGGCCGAGGGGCATCGGATCCTGAAGCTCAATATCGGCAATCCGGCGCCGTTCGGGTTCGAGGCGCCCGATGTGATCATGCGGGATATGATCGCCGCCCTGCCGAACGCGCAGGGGTATTCGGAGTCCAAGGGGATACTGTCCGCGCGGCGGGCGATCGTCACCCGGTACGAGCTGGTGCCGGGCTTCCCGGAGCTGGATGTCGACAGTGTGTACCTGGGCAACGGCGTCTCCGAGCTGATCACCATCACGATGCAGGCGCTGCTGGACAACGGGGACGAGGTGCTGATCCCGGCCCCGGACTATCCGCTGTGGACGGCCATGACCAGCCTGGCCGGCGGTACGCCGGTGCACTATCTCTGCGATGAGAGCAACGGCTGGCAGCCCGATATCGCCGATATCGAAGCCAAGATCACCGACCGGACCAAGGCCCTGCTGGTGATCAACCCGAACAACCCGACCGGGGCGGTGTACTCGGCGGAGGTCCTGCAACATCTGGTGGACCTGGCCCGTAAGCATCGGCTGCTGCTGCTCGCCGACGAGATCTACGACAAGATCCTCTACGACGACGCCAAACATATTTCGCTGGCGACGCTGGCGCCGGACCTGCTGTGCCTGACCTTCAACGGCCTGTCCAAGGCCTACCGGGTGGCGGGTTACCGGTCGGGATGGCTGGCGATCACGGGCCCGAAGGACCATGCGGCCGGTTTTCTCGAGGGGATCGATCTGCTCGCCTCGTCGCGGTTGTGCCCGAATGTGCCGGCGCAGCATGCGATCCAGGTCGCGCTGGGCGGTTATCAGAGCATCGAGGATCTGATCCTGCCGGGTGGGCGCCTGCTCGAGCAGCGGGATATGGCCTGGGAACGATTGAATGCCATTCCCGGCGTGTCGTGCGTCAAACCCAAAGGCGCACTGTATGCATTCCCTAGGCTGGATCCCGAGGTTCACGAGATCCACGACGACGAGAAGCTGGTTCAGGACCTGTTGCTCCAGGAGAAGATCCTGATGGTGCAGGGCACCGGTTTCAACTGGCCCGACCACGATCACCTGCGCATCGTGACCCTGCCCTGGGCCCGCGATCTGGCGGTTGCCATCGAGCGTTTCGGCAACTTCCTGGCGAGCTACCGCCAGTAGCGGGACGGCCGAATTTGGAGGAAAACAGACCTCTCGTCCGGATTATGGCCAATTTTCTGAACCTACTGGCACAAAAGCGGATCGTATGTGTACAGTGGGCCTCGGCACTTCGAGTGCCCGGCCAGGTTGTCTACCCCCCCTGGGCAACCTGGTCCTCGGGTTAGGCCGCCTACCCCCCTGGGCGCCTGCCCCCGGGCGGCGGAGACATCCCCCTGCTCTCCGCCGCCCCTTCCCGAGTTCCCCGGCAGCTTGCCGAATCCCCAGCGTGGGGCCACATCCGTAGCCCGTGGCGGCACTCGGTGCATCCTCTAGGCTGAGCCGCGTGAGCGACCACCATCACCATCACGATCACTCCCGGCCGATCGCCATCGGAGCCACCGCCGCCCGCGTGGTGGTCGGATTGCTGATCGCGATCGGTGTCGTCGTGGTGGTCGCCGCCATCGCGCTGTGGCCCGACCGGCAACAGGTCGATATTCCGCTGCCCATGCAGAATGCCGACGGTTCGGCGGTGGTCACCGAGGCCGGAACCGTGATCCGGCAGGACCTCGGCGCCTGCGGCAGTCCCTCCATCGGCCGGGTGTTCGACGGTGAACCGGCACCGCCCCCCATGGAGGTCTACGACTGCCAGCGCAGTCTGATCGCCATCGAATCCGGGCCGCACGCCGGTAAGCACACGCTGCTGGAAATCGCGCCGGGTCCCGGCCAGCCCGATCTGGCAGCCGGCGACGAACTCCGTATCGTGCGGCAGGAGGCGCCGGACGGGACGCCACTGTATTCGTTCGACGATTACGCCCGCGGATTCCCGCTCAGCCTCATCTTCCTCGCGTTCGTCGTGGTGATCGTCGCGATCGCCCGGTGGCGCGGTGTCCGGGCAATCCTCGGCCTCGGTTTCGCTTTCGCCGTTCTGGTGATATTCCTGCTACCGGCTCTGCTGGACGGCAAACCCGCGATACCGGTTGCGCTGGTGGCCGGTTCGCTGATCCTGTACGCGGTGCTGTACCTCGCCCACGGGTTGAATCTGCGCACCAGTTCGGCGCTGCTGGGGACATTGACCTCGATGGTCATCGCCGCTGTGCTGTCCTGGATCGTCATCGAGGCGACCACGCTCACCGGTCTGTCCGAAGAACAGAACACGAACGTCGCCACCTATATCGAGCACGTGAGCATCACCGGGTTGCTGCTGGCCGGGTTCATCATCGGCTCGCTCGGTGTGCTCAACGATGTCACCATCACCCAGGCCTCGGCCGCGTTCGAACTCGCCGAACTCGACAAGAGTGCCACGCGGGGAGAGATATTCGCGGCCGCGATGCGCGTCGGGCGCGACCATATCGCCAGCACTGTGTACACCCTGGTACTCGCCTACGCGGGTGGTGCGCTGCCGCTGCTGCTGTTGTTCAGCGTGGCCGGCCGGCCCATCGGTGACGTCCTGGTGGGCGATGCTGTCGCGATCGAGATCGCGAGGTCCGCGGTCGGCGGTATCTGCCTGGCACTCTCGGTGCCGCTGACCACGGGGATCGCGGTACTGCTCGCCCGCCCGTTCGGTACCCCGAAACCGTCCGCACCTGCACGTAAAGTGAAGGTGGGCAGGCGTACCGATACCGGCAGCCACCGCGCGGTACCACGGCCGGAAGGTAGCCCGGAGACCGGGCCGCCGCGCCGGGCCGAACGCGACTATCGACCGTGGCCGACGACAGGTGACCAGCCCCGGGTCCGGCGACCGGGCCCCACCGACCCCCGTACGGGCCCACGTGCCGCCACCGACCCTCGGCAACCCAGCGCACCGAGGTCGCCGCGCACCGGCCCGCAGACTCCGGGCCGGCCACCACAGGGCCCCCCGCAGCCGGGGCCGCAACAGGCGTGGAATCCGCAGCAGCGGCTCGGCGGCGGGCCTCCGGGCCGGCGACCGGACCCCGGCTACGGTCGGGGCTGACGCGAGGTCAGCGTTCCGCGGGGGCGTGCCGCGGAAAAGGAAGCGCCTCCGGTGGGATGGTCGGTACGACGATCGGCGGCAGCCCCGGAACCTGGAAAGTGTTGGGACCGGCGGTGGTTGTCGGGGCCTCCGTCTCCGGCTGGTAGATCGGCGGCGGCTCGGCCAGCGGTGCGTGCTCGGCCCGCGAGGTGGTAGCGCTCGGCGGTGCGGTGGTTGCCGGCGGTGTGTTCGCCGAGGTGGTCTGCGGCTGTGACGTTCCTTGTACGTTGGCCGAATCCTGGCTGAACATATGCTGCCCGTACCCGAGACCGATGCCGATCGAGGCGACCACCACCAGCGCACTCACCGCCACCATCGCCGCGCTGATCTCCCGGGTGGGACGTTGTGGCGGCTCACCGAACGAACGGCGCGGCAACAGTTTCGCCGGAAGTCGCAACGCAACCGTCGGGGGGTCCTCGTCCGGAGACAACCGCGGTACCGGGGTACCGGTCGGGCGGGGTAGTGCGGCTGCCGGTGCGGGGTGGTCGCCGGTCGGTTCCTCGCCCGCCCGGGGACGCAGGGTTCCGGCGCCCGGAGGCGTGCTCGGGGCATCGGTCGGTGGGCCGAAGATGCTCTCCTGCGGTATCGGTAGGCCGGGGCGGGAACGATCCGAACCGGGCGCTTGATCCGCGGGGGAGGGGTGGGGACCCGAGTGAGTTGTCGCGGGAGTTGCTGGGCCGGAGCTCGAAGTGAGAGGCGTTGTGCGGCCGGTGAGCTCGCGATATGGGGTGGCCGAGCCGAACTGTGCCGCAGCCGGGCCGGGCAGTGCGGTGCTGGACTCGGGTGGTGCGGTGGCGGAGTCGGCCGGTGGCGCGGCGAGGCCGGGCAGTGCCGTGGCAGGGCTGGGCGGTGCACCGGTAGGACCGGGCAGCGCTGCGGTGGAACCGGACTGTGTCGTGGTGGCGCCGGACACCGCTGTGCCGGCGCCGGAAAACGCGGGCCCGAAGAGCATGGTGGTGGGCTCGGGAAATCCGGTGTGCGTGCCGAAGAGCGTTGTGGTGGTGCCGGGTCCCGCGCTGGTCGGTGTGGGGAGTGCCGACGGGGTTTCCGGTGGCGTCGTGGTGCCGGGAGCCTGGGGGACGGCTCCCGGATGCGTGGGTGCTGCGCCGACGCGGGTTGCTGCGGCGGCGGGGTGTGCCGAGGTCGTGTCGCCGGTGCGTGCCGTACTGCCCAGGTGCTCGTCCGCGCTGGGGATCGGGGTGGTGGTGCCGGCGGCCGTGTGCCCTGGGGCGGACTGCAGCGGGTAGGCCCCGCTGCCTTCCGAGTGCCCGGGGGCGGCGCCGGATCGCGCGGTGCCTTCGGTGGCGGGGGTGCGGGATTCGGCACCCTGGCCGGTTTCACTCGAGTCCGCCGGTTCGGCGGCCTGCGAGGTCCGTGTTCTGCCGGCCAGTAGGGCCGCGCCGCGGGCGGTTGCTGTCTCCGGCTCCGGGGGGACCAGGACCGGCATGTCCATCGCATCGCGCAGTGCCCGGCTGACCAGCGGAATACGCATACCGCCGCCGACCGCCAGCACTGCCTGCACCGGCCGGCCCGATCGTTCGACGACCGCGCGGGTGGCGCGGGCGGCGGTTTCCACGGCGCGGGAGATCAGCGCGGTGAAATTCTCCTGAGTGAGCAGCACCGGCCCGTAACCGCTGGGCAGGGCGACGGCACTACCTGCCGAGAGCCGCTCCTTGGCCGACCGGCACAGTGCGTCGAGCTCGGCGAGCCCGGCCGGGTCCGGCGGATGGGCGATCCGGCCGGAATTGATCTGCTGTTCCCGGATCAGCGAATCGAAGTATTCGCCGCTTATATCGCCGGTGCGTTCGGTATGCCGGACCTGGCGGGTGGAAACATCCACCACCGTCACGGAGAGTCCGGAGGCGCCCAGATCGAAAACGGCGAGCGAGGATACGTCCTTCAGGGCGCCGGAGGCCGCGGCGAATTCCACTACGGCGTCGATATCGGGGACGATGTCGTAATCGCTGAGGGCATGCTCGGTCATCGCCGTATGCAGGGCCCGGGCCTGCTGCTCGTCGCGGCAGGCCAGAACGGTGGAAGTGATGGCGGGGTTCGAGTTCAGGGCCGCCGCCACCGAAAGCGCGGCGCGTTCGGCACTGGGGGTTTCCGGGGGCACCACGAAGGTGCGCAGTTCGAAGGATTCGGGTACGGCGGAATCGGGTACTGCGCCGGGCTCGCCCGCAGGTGGGCGCGCCAGGCGGATCGCGCCGGCCCCCACCGACACTCCCAGTACTGAACTCATCGACAGCCCATCCGTACTTCCCGCTTCACGATATGCGAGCGCCGGCCAGTCGGCGATGACGGCTCGTCCCCCGACCCAGGCGGCTCGTCCGACAGTACCGCCCGGTCCCGTTGTTTCGCCGAGGCCGGAACCGTACGTACGGTTCGCTCACCAGACTCTACGGTGTACCCAGCCCTGCGTACACCCATCCGGCAGACCGCCAAGCGGCCTTATCGAGACAATTGCGACCGTCGATGATCGAACGGGTGCGGACCACCGAGTCGAGATCTTGCGGCCGCAATCCGGCGAACTCCTGCCATTCGGTGAGGACGAGGATCACATCGGCGCGTTCACACGCCTCCCGTACCGAGGTCGCGTAGCTCAGCGTGGGAAATACGCGGCGGGAGTTTTCCAGGGCTTTCGGGTCGTAGACGGTGACCACGGCGCCGTGGAGCTGAATCATTCCGGCCACATTGAGCGCCGGGGAATCCCGCACATCGTCGGATTCGGGTTTGAACGCCGCGCCCAGGACAGCGACGTTGGCGCCCAGCAGGGAGCCGCCGCAGGCGCGGGCCGCCATATCCACGATCTTGGTGCGGCGGCGCATATTGATGTTGTCGACTTCGCGGAGGAAGGCGAGGGCATGGTCGGCACCCAGTTCACCGGCACGCGCCATGAACGCCCGGATGTCCTTGGGCAGGCAGCCGCCGCCGAAACCGGCCCCGGCATTGAGGAACCGGCGGCCGATCCGTTCGTCGTAGCCGAGCGCGTCCGCCAGCACGGTGACATCCGCTCCGGTGGCCTCGCAGACCTCGGATACCGCGTTGATGAACGAGATCTTCGTGGCGAGGAACGCATTAGCCGATACCTTGACCAGTTCGGCGGTGGCGAGATCGGTGAGCAGGAACGGGACCTCGGCGGCGAGCAGATCGGCGTAGAGCTCGTCGATCAGTTCGCGTACCCACGGCGCCCGTTCGCGGGACCCGTCGACGCCGAGTACCAGCCGGTCCGGGCGCAGAGTGTCGCGGACCGCGTAACCCTCCCGCAGGAACTCGGGGTTCCAGGCGACCTCGATATCCACCGTGCTCAGCGCCCGCGCGCGTTCGCCCAGCGCGGCGGCGGTACCCACCGGCACGGTGGATTTGCCGACGATCACGCAGGGCCGGGTGACCAGTGGCGCCAGCGTATCCACCACGGCATGCACGTATTTGAGGTCGGCGGCGTATTCGCCCTTCTTCTGCGGTGTGCCTACGCCGAGAAAGTGCACGTCGGCATGGTCGGCGGCCTCGGTGTAGGAGGTGGTGAACCGGAGCCGGCCCGCGTCCAGGTTGCGGCGCAGTACCGCCTCCAAGCCCGGTTCGTAGAAGGGCGTGACCCCGTCGGAGAGTTTCGCGACCTTGCCCGGGTCGATATCGACCCCGAGTACGTCATGACCGAGTTCGGCCATACACGCTGCGTGCGTGGCCCCCAGGTACCCGGTGCCGAAGACTGTGCATCGCATAGAAGATTGGTAATCCGCGCCGGTGGCCACACCAGAAAACTGGGGCGAGAGGCCGGGCAACAGCAGATGTACACCCGACGACGGGACCGGTCGGCCTGCGGAAACCTCCCCGTGGGGGTTGTGCCGTCGCGTTCTGTCCGACCCGGTGCGTACTCGGCTGCTACTCCGCGGCTGCCCGTAGGATCGCGGCGATGCGCCGCCGAACGACCCTCCTCGCCGCCGGGGCGGTCGCCGTCGTGGTGTTCGTGCTCGCACTGTGGCCGGTCTACGTTCGTCCGCAACGCGAGCAACCCGCGCCGGCCGATGCGATCCTCGTGCTCGGTGGCGCGCACGACGGCCGGGAGGCGCTGGGGTTGCGGCTGGCGCGGGAAGGTTACGCGCCGCGGGTGCTGATTTCCAATCCGTACGAGGACAGCCCGCTGATCAACCGGATCTGTCATGGCGGTTACAGCTTCGAGGTGGTGTGTTTCGATCCGTCGCCGCGGACTACCCGGGGTGAGGGCCGGTACCTGGCGGATCAGGCGCGTGCGCACGGCTGGGACCGGGTCATCGTGGTGACCTTCACCCCGCATATCTCGCGGGCCCGGTATGTGCTCGGTAAATGCTGGGACGGGGAGTTGCTGTTCGTGGACACGCGCCCGGACCTCTCGGTACCGCGGTGGGCCTACGACTATCTGTATCAATCGGCGAGCTATGTGAAGGCGGTTTTCGAGGGCTGCGGACGGTGAACCGGAACATTTCCCGACCTTTGAGGGCATGTGCCTTCAGTTTGACGCGATGAGAGAGAACTGGCTAAATTCTCTCTAGCACCGGTAGTCGCCGGACCTGCTGTGACGACGCATGAAGCCCTCGGGAGCGTGTATGGATTACGACTGGTCGGAGGCCGACAAGGCCTTCCGAGACGAGGTACGGGCGTTCCTGGCGGAGAAGCTGACGCCCGAGATCAGCACCGCGGGCCGGTTGATGACAAGTGTCTACTCCGACCACGAGGCGAGCCTGGAATGGCAGCGCATCCTGCACGAGCGGGGCTGGGCGGCGCCGCAGTGGCCGGTCGAGTACGGCGGGTGCGACTGGTCGCTCACCCAGCACTACATCTTCAGCCGCGAACTCACCCTGGCCGGCGCGCCCGCGCTCTCGCCGATGGGTATCCGGATGGTGGCCCCGGCGCTGATCGCGTTCGGTACCGAGGAACAGAAGAACTACTTCCTGCCCCGCATCCTCACCGGCGAGGTCTTCTTCTGCCAGGGGTATTCGGAGCCCGAAGCAGGCTCCGACCTGGCCGCGCTCAGTATGGCCGCGGTCGACGACGGCGACGATTTCCGCTGCACGGGCAGCAAGATCTGGACCACCCACGCCACCGAGGCGAACTGGATCTTCGGCCTGGTCCGTACCTCTCGCGAGGGTAGGAAACAGCAGGGCATCACTTTCGTCCTGATGGATATGACCGCCCCCGGAATCGAGATCAGGCCGCTGGTCATGAGCTCCGGTGAGCAGGTACAGAACCAGATCTTCTTCGACAACGTGCGGGTTCCCAAGAGCAATGTGCTCGGGCAGATCGACGACGGCTGGACCGTCGCCAAATACCTGCTGGTCCACGAACGCGGCGGCGGGGCGATGGCACCCGCGCTGCAGGCCATGGCCGAGAACATCGCCACCGCCGCGGCCACCCAGCCCGGCCGCGACGGCAAACCACTGAGCGCGGACCCGCATTTCGCCGCCCAACTCGCCGACGCCCGCATCCGCACCGAGGTACTCGAAGTGCTGGAATTCCGGACGCTGGCGGCCATGGCCTCCGGTAAGGACCTCGGCAGTGCCTCCTCGATGCTGAAAATCCTGTCCACCGAACTCAGCCAGCAGCTCACCGAGCTCGCGCTCACCGCGGCCGGACCGCGCGGCCGGGTCTACCAGCCGCACGCCACCGCGCCCGGCGGACCGATCGCCGAATACACCCCGCCCGCCGACGGTTACCTCAGCGGCGAGGACTGGCAGGCCGTCGCACCACTGCGCTACTTCAACGACCGCGCGGGTTCCATCTACGCGGGCAGTAACGAAATCCAGCGAAATATTCTCGCCAAGGCAGCATTGGGGCTCTGATGGACTTCACCTTCACCGATGAACAGCAGATGCTGCGCGACGCGGTCGCCGGGTTTCTCGCCGCCCGCTACGACCTCGAAAAAAGCCGAAGCGCGGTCAAGACCGGGGCCGGTTGGCAACCGGAGATCTGGCGCGGCCTGGCCGAACTGGATGTTCTCGGTCTGACGCTGCCCGAGGAAACCGGCGGATCCGGCGGCGGACCGGTCGAATCCATGATCATTGCCGAGGAACTGGGTCGCGTGCTGGTCGTGGAACCCTATGTGGACACGGTGGTCGTCGGTGGCGGGCTGTTGCGCCGCTCCGGTGGTGAAACCGCCCAGGCGGTGCTGCGGCAGATCGCCGAAGGCAGTGCGCGGATCGCCTTCGCCGCGCTCGAACCGGGGTCCGGCGAAGTGCGCCACGACGTCTCGGCCACCGCCCGTCGCGACGGTGACAGCTGGGTCCTCGACGGCAGCAAGATCGTGGTCACCGGGGCGCCCATCGCCACCCACTTGATCATCTCCGCCCGCACCGCCGGCGAACGCCGCGACCAGGACGGGATTTCCCTGTTCCTACTGGAATTCGACGCCGCCGCGCCGCCGGCCGGAGTCGAGGTGCACCGCTACCGCACCATCGACGACCGAGTCGCCGCCGACCTCACCTTCACCGAATTCCGGTTCCCTGCCGATGCACTCCTCGGTGCGGAAGGACAGGCCTGGCCGATCATCGATGCCACCGTCGACGACGCCATCGCCGCGGTGGCCTCCGAAGCGGTCGGGTTGATGCGCAAGGTGCTCGACGACACCGTCGAATACACCAAGCAGCGCCAGCAGTTCGGCGTTCCGATCAGCAGCTTCCAGGTACTGCAACACCGCATGGTCGATATGCTGATCGAACTCGAGCAAAGCGTCGCCGCCGCCTACCTGGCCGCCTACGCCCTCGAGGCCGAACCCGCCGAACGGGCCCGCGCCATTTCCGCGGCCAAGGTCACGATCGGCCGCGCGACCCGTTTCATCGGCCAGAACTCGGTGCAATTGCACGGCGCGATGGGGATGACCGAGGAATTGGCCATCGGCCACTATTTCAAGCGGCTCACCGCCATCGAATACGAATTCGGCAACAGCTCCGATCACCTCGCCCGCTATATAGCGTTGACGAACTGATCGGCCCGCACCCCACTCAACCTGTGCCCGAGTGGGGTGCGGAAACCCGTGCCGGGCCGTGCGGTGGCTCGACAGGGGGGATCACCGCCCGGCCCGGTACCTCTACGTCAGTACTCGAGTTCGGTCCACGGAATGGTGATCGGGAACGGGAAATCGATGTGGATACCGTCTTCGTCTGCTGAGGTCCATTCGCCTGTCAGCAGATAATTGGCCGGCCGCAGTGGGCGAACACCGTCAGGCAGCTTCCCCGGCTCCGTTTCCAGGCCGTACGCGCGAACCGTTGCGATGGCGCTGGTGGCCTGCGCAATGGTCACTTCCCAGTACCAAGGGATGCCTGCGCTCGCGTAACGAGCTTTCTTGGCTTCCATATCCGTTTGCGTATTGGAAGGCGAGAGTACCTCCCCTACCAGGAAAGCGTCGGAGGCGCGGACATCCTGGAAGGGATTTTCAAGGCAACGGAAGACCATGAAATCGGGTGTCAGGAAGTTTGATTTGCCGCTACTTCCAAGGAAGACATTGGTCTCGGTTTCTACACGCCAACACTGCCCGGGTACTTCTGACATTGCCTTACGGGCACAGCGTTCGAACGCGTTCGTGAGGCGGCGAGTAAACGTCTGGTGCTCGCTCGGTCCACGCCTGAGCCAGATGACCCTGCCGTCCCAAAGCTCGATATTCTCGGCGATCTCCTCGGGTAGCTGCTCGAGTTCTTCCCACGTCATGTACTCCGGGAGATCGGGACGATCGGCGTTCGGCAGGGACATAGCGCCATGTTATGCCCTGCTCGACGTCTTATCGATGCCGTTGCGCTGCCCATATGTGTGATACGACGGCAAGTCTCCTGAGCGCTCGTAGATCGAGCTATCGCCGAGTCGCGCGCAAAACAGCAGTCTCGACCGGCGAGGCCGGATCCGGCTCGGCCGACTGCTGTGCATCGGCGGGGCTGAGGTTCGGTTGGGCGAGGAAACGGGGCTCGGTACCGCGATGGGGTTGGCCGGCGTGGACGAGGAACGGGTGGCACAGATACACATCGCCCGCCCGGCCGGTGGCGTAGGCGAGGGGGCGGTGCGCGGTGGCCGGTTCGGCGCGGCGGGCCAGCTCGCGGGCGTCGAGACCGGCTTCGCCCTCCGGCTCGAGAATTCGGGCGACATCCAAGTGGGACCCGGTACGGATCCGAGTCGGGGCGTCGGCGTCGCTGGTGTCGGAGAACAGGAACAGCATCAGCAGGGCGCGGTTCTTCGAATGGATATTCACTCGCCAGCTGAGATAGTCGCTGGCGCTGGATTCCGGTCCCGGAAAACTCGCGTCCACATGCCAGCCGTCGAGCACTGCGGGACCGTTGCCGGGGAACCGGATCACGAAACCGCCCAGGCTGGTCCGGGGCACCCAGCGTTTCGGGCCGACCAGCCTGTCGTAGGCCGCGTGCAGGCGCGGGGTATTGGCGGCGGCCACGAACGGGGTGGAGGCGTAATCGGGGCGAGTTGCCACCGGAGCGGGCCAGGTATCGGGCTCATCCGGCGAGACGTTCAGATCCTGCCAGATGATCGCGCGGCACTCCTCGGCCAGTGAACGCGGAAACGCGCACGGAAGGCGCACGAAACCGTTGGCGATGAACGAGGCCACCTGTTCGTCGTCGAGCATGCACCTATTCGACCCACTACTTCGGCGGCTGCGCCAGTGATTTTCCGCGCGCCGTCCGGTCGGACCGGGTGGCGGCGCAAATCCATCTGCTGCCACAGAGCGCTGCGCTGGAATAGCGACCGTCGCCCACGACTTGGACCCGGATATGACGAACCCACAGTTCGATCCACGCACGTTGTTGGCCGAAGGGCGTTTGGGCATCCTGGCCACGATCAAATCGAACGGTCTGCCGCAACTCTCGCCCGTTACCCCCTACTACGACCGGGACGCAGACGTCATCTACGTCTCGATGACCGAGGGCCGGGCCAAAACCGTGAACCTGCGCCGTGACCCGCGCGCGGCACTGGAAGTAACCCGCGCCGACGGCTGGGCCTGGGCGACCGCTGAGGGCACGGTTACGCTCACCGGTCCGGGTAGCGACCCGCACGGCCCCGAGGTCGAGGCACTGGTCGACTACTACCGTGCCGCCGCCGGCGAGCATCCGGATTGGGACGAGTACCGGTCGGTCATGGTCTCCGACCGCCGAGTGCTGATGAAACTTTCGGTCGAGCACGTGTACGGCGCTGCCTTGCGCTGAACCCCGGGCCGGCCGCCCGCTGTCCCGCGAGCTTCGGCTCAGTACTGGCCGATCGGTTCAGGCGGCATCGGCACAGAGTCGGAGCCTGTCAGGCGCGGTGGTGCGGAATGATCGACGGGCCCGGTGCTCAGCGCACCGGACCCGTCGATCATTCGGTTGTGTTCTGTGATCAGCCCTTGCGACCTGGCGCTTTAGCACCGGATTTGAAGCCGAGTGCACCTGGTTTGGCGGTCGGTGGAGTCGCGCCGGACCCGTTACCCGTTGTTCCGTTGCCGGACGATCCGGAGGTTTCGGCGGCAGGTTCGGACGGTGCCGATTCTTCGGCGGCGGGCGCCGTTTCGGCGGCGGGCGCGGGTTCGGCGGCAGGGGCTTTGGCGCCGGGCGCCTTCGGTCCCGGGCGCTTGAACCCGGATTTCATCGCCAGACCCTTGGCCGGCTTCGAGGGCTTGCTCTCGGCCGGCGTCGCCGCGGTGGGCTGCTCGGTCTCCGTGGATTCGGCCGGTGCCGTGGATTCCGCCGGGGCAGTATCGGCTGCCGGCGCCGATTCCGCTGCCGGAGCGGCGGTCTTGGCTCCCGGGGCCTTCGGGCCGGGCCGTTTGAACCCGGATTTCATCGCGAGACCCTTGGCGGCGACCGTGGGCTTGGACTCGGTCGGAGCCGAGCTCGCGGTGGTATCCGCCTCGGTGGTGGATTCGGCCTCAGCCGGTTCCGCGGCGGGTGCTTTGGCCCCGGGTGCCTTCGCGGCGCCCTTCATGGCGAGACCCTTGCCGCCGGGCGCTTTGGCGGCACCCTTCATCCCCAGACCCTTCACGGGCGGAGCGGCTTTGGCTTCGCCGGCTTCGGCCGAAGCGGTTTCCGCCGGCGCGGTTTCGGCCTTGGCTCCGGGCGCTTTGGCCGCGCCCTTCATGGCGAGACCCTTGCCGCCGGGTGCCTTGGCGGCCCCCTTCATCCCGAGACCCTTGGCAGGCGCGGCCGGAGCCGCTTCGCCGGTTTCGGCTTCCGCGGCGGGTGCTTTGGCCCCGGGTGCCTTCGCGGCGCCCTTCATGCCGAGGCCCTTACCGGGTGCCTTCGCCGGACCCTTCATGGCCAGGCCGCCGCCCTTCGGAGCCGCCTTCTCGGCGGCCGGGGCCGCAGCTTCGGCGACCGGCTCGGGTTCGGGTTCCGGCTCGGGTTCGGGTTCGGCCTTGGGTTCCTGGATGACCGTGAGGTTGGCGGTCAGCTGTTCCGGCTGCTGTCGCTCGATGGATTCGAGCATGAGCTGCGCGACGTCGACGACCTCCACGCCCTCGCCCTGACCGGACTCCTGGCGTGCGGTGACACCGTCGGTGAGCATGACGCGGCAGAACGGGCAGCCCGTGGCGATCTTGGCGGGGGAGGTGGTGAGCGCCTCGTCCACGCGGTCGATATTGATGCGCTTGCCCAGCTGCTCTTCCATCCACATCCGCGCGCCACCGGCGCCGCAGCACATGGACCGTTCGCCGTGGCGGGGCATTTCCACCAGGTTCGAACCCGATGCCGCCATCAGTTCACGCGGCGCGTTGTAGACCTTGTTGTGACGGCCCAGGTAGCAGGGATCGTGATAGGTCACGTTCTGCGACACCGGCGCCACCGGCACCAGCTGCTTCTGCCGCACCAGCCGGTTCAGCAGCTGGGTGTGGTGCACCACCTCGTACGTGCCGCCGACCTGCGGGTACTCGTTGTTGAGCGCATTGAAGCAGTGCGCGCAGGTGACGACGATCTTCTTCTTTTTCTGCTCCACACCCTCGAACACCGAATCCAGCATTTCGATGTTCTGCATGGCCAGCTGCTGGAACAGGAATTCGTTACCCGCACGCCGCGCCGAATCACCGGTGCACGTCTCTTCCTGACCCAGCACCATGAACTTCACCCCGGCGGTCGCCAGCAGTTCCGCGACGGCCTTGGTGGTCTTCTTGGCGCGATCTTCGTAGGCGCCGGCGCAGCCGACCCAGAACAGGTATTCGTAGCCGTCGAAACTGTCGGCGTCCTTACCGAACACCGGAATATCGAAATCGACTTCGTTGATCCAGTTGAGCCGGTCCTTGGCGTTCTGGCCCCACGGGTTGCCCTTGTTCTCCAGGTTCTTGAACAGGCCCGCGAGCTCGGACGGGAACTCCGATTCGATCAGCACCTGGTAGCGGCGCATATCGATGATGTGGTCGACGTGCTCGATATCGACCGGGCACTGCTCGACGCAGGCGCCGCAGGTGGTGCAGCTCCACAGCACCTCGGGGTCGATGATGCCGTTGACCTCGGCCTCGCCGACCAGCGGCCGCTCGGCCTCGGCGCGGGCGGCCTCGGAGATCTTGGCCAGCTTCGCCTCGTCGGGTTTGCCATCCGCGTCGACCAGGCCGATCTCGTCGCCGGCCGGGTCCTTGCTGCCGCCGGCCAGCAGATACGGCGCCTTGGCGCGGCCGTGGTCGCGCAGCGACATGATCAGCAGCTTGGGTGAGAGCGGCTTACCGGTGTTCCACGCCGGGCACTGCGACTGGCAACGGCCGCATTCGGTGCAGGTGGTGAAATCCAGCCAGCCTTTCCACGAGAAATCCTCGACCCGGCCCGCACCCAGCGTGTCGGTATCGGGGTCGACGTTCTCCATATCCAGGGCACGGCCCTTGGACATCATCGGCTTGGCCGCACCGAGGGCGACGCCGCCGTCGTCCTCACGCTTGAAGTAGATATTCGGGAAGGCCGAGAAACGGTGCCAGGCCACACCCCAGGTGATGTTGCGGCCGACCAGGTACAGGAAGGCCATACCGGACATCAGTTTGATGAAGGCGAAGATCGACACCATGGTCGGGCTGGCGGGCAGCAGTTCGGCCACCCGCATGGTGAAGAAATCGGTCGCGCCGTTGGCGTGGCCGTAGGTCGCGATCTTGCCGGCCTTCACGAAGACCATGCCCAGGCCTTCGAGCAGCACGATCGCCTCGATCACATAGGCCGCGCCGAAGGCCGAACCGCTGAACCGGGAGAGCCGCTCCGGCACCCGCGGATGGTTCAGCTGCCGGATGATGATCAGCGTCGAGATGCCGACGACCGTGCCGATACCCAGGATCTCGTCCCACAGGTGGTAGATCGCGGTGTTGCCGATGAGCGGCCAGTGGAAGGCGGGATCGAAGGTCTGACCGTATGCCTCGAACCAGAGGATCGCGCCGCCGATGAAGCCGATCATCACGAGCCAGTGGGCCCAGCCGACCGTCCGGAACTTGTTCATCCGGGTATGCGCCAGGAACTCCACCAGCATCTGCTTGAGACGCGGGAAGAACGGGCGCCAGCGATCGGGTGCGGGCTGGCCCAGCATGATGGCGCGGACGATATCCCGGACGCCGCCGAAGAACGACGCCCAACACAGCAGGCTGAGCGCCGCTCCCAAGGTGCCCAGCGTCACTGTCAGGGCATTCATGTCGCGACCTTTCTTTCGAGGCAACACGAGGTGCGAGGAACGATGAGTAACCTCGTCCGGCTCGTATCGTAACCGGCGGTAAGTTACCCGCCGGTAACTACTGGGGTCCAGTGTACGATCGCCGCTGCGCTGTCAGCCCATCTGCCTGGGCTTTCCCATGTTCGGGGTCCCGTGATCAATGTCACCTTATTCAGTTGATGGTCCATAACTGTTCTTGCTGATGAACACCGTAAAGGGCCCGCTGTCGACAGCCTTGCTAAGGCCAGGCTTACCCCAATGGTTCCTTACGGTTGGGAAACGAATATCGCCTTTTGCCAACGCATTCGACTACGCTCAGCCCGATCTATCAGGAAGCGTGACATCTCATAACGCTCGGGGAGGATCACGGGTCCGAGTTACATCGGCCCCCTCGCGTAGGGATGTCATGCCGCACAGCCGATTGGAATTGGATGAAACTCGCTAGATCCACTGTGGTCGCAGCACTGGCCGCAGGTTCGCTCGCTGTGGGCTTCGGCACCGCTCACGCCAACCCGGCACCCGAAGCCCCGGCGCCCATCAACTACTCCGTGCAGATGGTGGAGAAAACCGTCGTCACGACGCTGCAGGGCGGCACCTTCGCCATTTCGGAAGAAGAAGTACAGCCCATCGCGGCCGAGCCCGGCGCGGCGCCCGAGAAGGAAAAGTTCGTCCAGGTCAAGGACAAGACCGGTGCGGTCGTCGTCTCCTGGCCGGTCGACCTCTCCGTCGAGGGCACCGAGATTCCGGTGAAGCCGGTATTGAAGAACGATGACACGGTTCTGGAGTTGACACCGGAGAAGACCGATGTCCAGCCTCAGCAGCCGGTCCAGGCGGTGAACCTCACCGCCAAGCCCATCGCGTCGCCGGCGGAGAACCAGATGGCGATGAACGAATTCGCCACCCAGTTCTCCATCGCCACCGCGGTCGGCGGTTTCGTCGGCACGGCCGCAGGTGTGGTGGTCGGCGGGCTCGTCGGCTGCATCCTCGGCTTGCCGCTGCTGGCGGTCGGCTGCATCCCCGCCGCTATCGCCGGCGCGGGTATCGGCGGCATCCTCGGGACGATCGCGCTGGGCGGTCCGGCCCTGGGCATCGCTGCGATGGACCTGGTGCAGACTCTGCAGGCCGAACCGGGACAGAGCAAATGGGCCAACGGCGGTAAGCCGCCGGGACAGCCCTGATCGACCCCGTGTAGGGGGGGGGGGGGGGGGGGGGGGGGGGGGGGG
>NZ_JARWNW010000203.1 GCF_029868325.1 Nocardia carnea | reverse complement strand
CCCCCCCCCCCCCCCCCCCCCGGCCCCCGCACCCCGCGGCCCCCCCCCCCCCCCCCGGGGGGGGGGGCCGGGGAGATGGTGTCCGGCGCCGGCGTAGTGGTCACGGGTTCGGTCGTTACCGCCGGCGCCGCCCGCGCGCTGTTCGGCAAGGAACCGGCGTGAGGGAAGGCCGCGCTGCCGGAGGTAGTGCCGACCAGCATCCTCGACGCTGCGCCAACGATAAGGACGCATGATGAGTGAGAGCGAATCCCAGGGGTCCGAGTCGGTTCCTGCCCCGCCCGATCCCTGGAAGGGGCTGCGTGGGGTGATGGCGGGGGCACTGGTGCTCGAGGCGATCACGGTGCTGCTCGCCCTGCCGGTGGTGGCCGATATCGCCGGCGGTATCACCTGGGTCTCGGGGACCTATCTGGTGGTGCTCGCCCTGATCATGATTGCCGGGGCGGGACTGCAGCGGCGGTCCTGGGCCATACCGTTCAATCTGGGGCTGCAGGTGCTGGTGCTGATCGGCGGCATCTTCCATATCTCCATCGCGGTCATCGGCATCGTTTTCCTCATCGTGTGGGGATTCATCCTGGTGCTGCGGTCCGATGTCAAACGCCGGATGGAGGCGGGGACGCTGCCCAGCCAACGGATGGGTCCGAGCTCCTGACCGAGCCGCGCGCCGTGCGCTCCGGCGGCCAGTGCGGGGGCTACCTGCGGCCGTGTGCGGACTGCGGTTGAGGCGGGCTCGACCGCGCCCATTAGGCTGGCCGCGTGACAGAGCAGACATTGATTCTGATCAAACCGGACGGCGTGGCGCGCGGTTGTGTCGGCGAGGTGCTGAACCGGGTCGAGCGCAAGGGCCTGAAGATCGCCGCCCTCGAGCTCAAGCAGGTGAGCGAGGAACTGGCCGGCGAGCACTACGCCGAGCACGCCGATAAACCGTTCTTCGGTTCGCTGATCCAATTCATCACCTCGGGCCCGGTGGTCGCGGCCGTCCTGGAGGGTCCGCGTGCCATCGCCGCCTTCCGGCAGCTGGCCGGCGGCACCGATCCGGTGGAGAAAGCCGCCCCCGGCAGTATCCGCGGCGATCTCGGCCTGGAGACCCAGTCGAACCTGGTGCACGGATCGGACTCGCCCGAGTCCGCCAAACGCGAGATCTCCCTCTGGTTCCCCGAATTCCCGCTCTGAACACCGCCCGGTAACGGGCTTACCGGATCCGTGCGAGTGCCTCGCGCAGCGCCATGGCGAACACCTGGCGCACGGTGTGGGATACTGGTACTTGGTTGCGCCCGACACAGGGTGCGACCGGATGACACACTGCGGAACGATGCCGCCATCGCTGCCGCGGACGTAGAAGCCGGAGATCTCGGCTGCGTCTGCCCGGCGCGCTGGACGAGTGCTCGGACCGCGGCGTTCAGCCAGATGCCAGGCGCCGCGTGGCCAGTTAGCCCGACCGACGTTCGATAGTGGAGATAACCGGGCACGCGGGGCGAGACCATTGACCTTGCGCCAACCGCGCGAGGCGGACGGAAAGCGTCCCCGCGACGGCCGCGTCACTCGAAGAGGAACGCGCCCGGGGGCCCGAGGAGACTTCGTGGCCGATCAAGAGCCGCTGGACACAACATCACAGGACGACGATCACTTGCCGGAGCGCATCCGAGTGCACGCCCTTGCCAAGCGCTTGGGCGTGACCAGCAAACGTATCCTGGCCAAACTCAGCGAACTGGGGACCGAGGTCCGCAGCCCGCAATCGAGTGTGGACCGGGCCGTCGCGGAATCGGTCCGCGAATCGTTGACCACCCCCAACCTGACTCAGGCCGAACCGGGCCTGTTCGAGCCGGCGGCTGCCGTCCCGGAAACGGGCGCGGCGGGGCAGCCGGCGACAGCGAACGAGACACTCGGTGCCGCCGAGGCAGACCCTTCCACCGCGGGAACCACCGGGGCAGAACAGGCCCCGGAGCCCAGCGGTGGGACCGGGCAAATTCCTGGCATCGAGACCGAAACCGTGGCCGCGGGTGCGGCCGTATGGGAACCGGAAGAGCCGCCCGCACCTGAGGTCGTGCCCGCCGGTACAGGTCTCGCACCCGACCCCGCGACCGGAACCGGGGCGGCGGCCTCCGCCACCACCGCTGGACAGGGCACAACCGAACCGGCTCCTGCCGAATCCGGTACCGGAGAATCTGCGGTACCGGGCAGTGCGCCGGCGACCGGCGAGACGGCGCTCACCGCCGATGCCGAGGGTTCCGCAGAACCGTCCGGGCCCGCGGAGGTCTCCGTCTCCGCCACGGTCTCCACGAGTGCACCGCTCTCCCCGGCCACGCCGCCGCCCGCGTTCACCGCCGCGGCGAATCTGTTCGCGAGCCCGGTACGTGAGGAACCCGCCGCCGCCGAACCGGTCGTTTTCGAAAGTGCGGTCGTCGCGGCCCCGCTGTTCCTCTCCCCGGACGCGGCCGCCGCCGAGGATCTGCGCCGTCGCCGCAAGGCCGAACAGCAGGCAGAGCAGCAGGCGGAGCGCCAGGCCGAGCGGCAGACGGAATCGAAGGCCGAGCCGAAGACAGAACGGCAGACCGAGCCGGAGGCGGCGGCGGACAGCGAATCGGATACCGAGACCGGGGACGACCAGTCCGACCAGGGCGGCGATTCCGACGATCAGCCGCGCCGCCGGCGCCGGGGTCGCCGGGGCCGCGGCCGGGGTCGCGGGGAACAGCAGTCCGACGGCGACGGCGATAACGAGGCCGAGGAGGGCGAGTCCGCCGAACCGGCCGAAACATCCGCCGAGACCGAGGACAAGTCCGCAGGCGAGGATGCCGACGACCAGGAAGCCGGCGATACCGGCGAGGAATCCGAGGGCGGCTCCAGCCGTCGCCGGCGCCGGCGCCGCCGCCGGAAGGTGGGCGGGGATTCCGGGGAATCGGCCGAATCCGCCGAGGACGATCCGCCCAATACGGTCGTGCACGAACGCGAGCCGCGGAACAAGACCCGGGCCCGCGCCACCGTGGACGAGGTCCAGGGCATCAGCGGCTCCACCCGGCTCGAGGCCAAACGGCAGCGCCGGCGCGACGGCCGCGAGGCCGGCCGGCGCCGCCCGCCGATCCTCACCGAATCGGAATTCCTGGCGCGGCGCGAATCGGTCGACCGGGTGATGGTGGTCCGGGAGAAGGAATTCCCCGGCCATCCGTCGGCGACCCAGGTCGCCGTGCTCGAGGACAACATCCTGGTCGAGCATTTCGTCACCAGCACCGGCTCGGCGTCCATGGTGGGCAATGTCTACCTGGGCAAGGTGCAGAACGTGCTGCCGAGCATGGAGGCCGCGTTCGTCGATATCGGCCGGGGCCGCAACGGTGTGCTCTACGCCGGTGAAGTGAACTGGGAGGCCGCCGGGCTCGGCGGCCGGGAACGCAAGATCGAGCAGGCGCTCAAACCCGGTGATCAGGTGCTGGTGCAGGTCAGCAAGGACCCGGTCGGGCACAAGGGTGCCCGGTTGACCACCCAGATCAGTCTCGCCGGCCGCTTCCTGGTGTACGTGCCGGGCGGCACCTCCACCGGGATCAGCCGCAAACTGCCCGATACCGAGCGCAAACGTCTCAAGGAGATCCTGCGCGAGATCGTGCCCGCCGATGCCGGGGTGATCATCCGGACCGCCTCCGAAGGGGTCAGCGAGGCGGAACTGACGCGCGATGTGGAGCGGTTGCAGGCCACCTGGCGTAAGGTCTCCGCCGCCGCCGAGGGCGAATCCAACGCCCCGAAAACCCTCTACGAAGAGCCGGACCTGCTGGTGAAGGTGGTCCGCGACCTGTTCAACGAGGATTTCTCGAAACTGGTGATCGAGGGCGAACGCTCCTGGAACACGGTCGAGAAATATATCGGCACCGTCGCCCCGGACCTGCTCGCGCGGGTTTCCCGGCACGAGAACAACGGGGTCGATGTTTTCGAGGCCCACCGGATCGACGAACAGCTGGCCAAGGCACTGGACCGCAAGGTCTGGCTGCCGTCCGGCGGCACCCTGGTGATCGACCGGACCGAGGCCATGACCGTGGTCGATGTGAACACCGGGAAGTTCACCGGATCCGGCGGCGGCAACCTCGAGGAAACCGTCACCCGTAACAACCTCGAAGCCGCCGAGGAGATCGTGCGGCAGATGCGGTTGCGCGATATCGGCGGCATGATCGTGGTCGATTTCATCGATATGGTCCTCGAATCCAATCGTGACCTGGTGCTGCGCCGGCTCACCGAAGCTTTGGGCCGCGACCGCACCCGCCACCAGGTCTCCGAGGTCACCTCGCTGGGCCTGGTGCAGATGACCCGTAAGAAGCTCGGCACGGGCCTGGTGGAGGCCTTCTCCACCACCTGCGAGCACTGCCACGGTCGCGGCATCCTCGTGCACAGCTACCCGGTGGAAACCGGCGGTGGTGACGAGAGCTCGGGCCGGGGTCGCGAATCGGGTTCGCGGCGGCGCCGCAACCGCGACAAGGCCGCGCCCGCCGCGGCCGCGCCGGCGCCGGTGCCCGAAGTCTCGGAAGAGGACGCGGCGGCCAAACGGGCGCATCCGGTCGCGCTGGCCATGGCCGCGCACCAGTCGGAGGATTCGGCGGACGAGGCGGCCACCGCCGCGGATAAGGTCGCGGCCGGTGAGGTCGCTGACCGAGCCGCGGAGACGACCGGCACGGCAGCCGAGGACGGCGGCGACGCGGACCGGGCCGGGGGCGCGGGGCCGCGGCGGCGGGGGGCCCGGGGGGGGGGGGGGGGCGGGGGGGGGGCGGGGCGGGGGGGGGCGCCCCCCGCGGGCCCCCCCGCGGGGGGGGGCGCGGGGTCCCCCGGGCGGGGGGCCCCCCCCCCGCCCCCCGCGCCCCGGGCCCCCCCCCGCCCCGGGGCCCGCCGCCGCGGGGGGGCCGCGGCCCCGGCCCGGTC
>NZ_JARWNW010000202.1 GCF_029868325.1 Nocardia carnea | reverse complement strand
CCGGCACGGCGCCCACGGCGGGAGCCGAACCGACCCGGATCGTTTTCACCGAGGACGGGCCTGCGCTGGTCGACGGCCCCGTCGAACTGGTGACCGCAGACGGCGCGGTGATCCACGCGGACCGTTTTCTCGTCGCGCTCTGCCTGTGTAAACGATCGCGAACCTATCCACTGTGCGATACGAGCCACCGCCGGCACCGCCGCTGCGACCGCTGACGGTTTCCCGGCGCGACCCGATTGGGTGGCGGGGTAGCGGGTACGCGCCGCGCGTGGTGCGACGAACGATCCTCGCCGCCGTCTCACCGGCCCTCACACCGGTAGTTGTCCGTGGACCGGGCGGACGGCGACCCTACCCCGCCGGGCGCGCCCGGCGACAACCGAAAGTGGGGAAGTGCTCATGAATTCGATGGACCCCGATCCGGCCGCGACTCCGGACCTGGAACCCGGCGGCGGGGTGCCCTCGGGTTCCACCCCGCCCGATACCGCACAGACCTCGGGGCTTTCGGCGCCCGAACCGCGGACCAGTCACCGTTTCCCGCCGACCGGGGTGGCCGCGGTGATCGCTGTGATCGCGCTCGTCGCGGTGTTCGCGGTGGTGGCGATTGTGCTGATCGCGTCGCTGGGCTGAGCTGCCGGCAGTGCCGGCGCCCGGGCATCCCGCCAACGGGGACGGCCCGGGGGTCGACGCGGCGATCGGCCGTTCGCCGGTTGATTAGCAATGCGATGCCCGGGTAGCCGCCGAATATGGTTCCGACGGAGGAGCAGTTGCTGCACGCTTTGACCCGGGCCGCGAACGCCCTGAAACAGGAGGGCATACCTTTCGCCGTGGCGGGTGGTTGCGCCGTGTACGCGCGCGGCGGACCGCCCTCCGACCACGATGTCGATCTGTTCGTCAAACCCGAGGACAGCGCCCGGGCGCGCAGCGAACTGGCACGCGCGGGGTTGCGGATGGCGGATGCGGCCGAGGATTGGCTGACGAAGGCCTACGACGGCGACACCCTGATCGATATCATCCACCGGCCCAACAACCGGGAAGTCGACGACGCACTGCTGGGCCGGGCCGAGGTGATGCGGGTGGGTCCCGCCGTGGCGCCCGTGGTCGACGCCACCGATCTGCTGGTCGACAAACTGCTCGTCTTCGACGCGCACCGGCTCGATCTGAGCCCGCTGCTGCGGATCTCCCGCGATCTGCGCGAACAGGTGGATTGGCCCGCGGTCCGCGCCCAGACCGAGCATTCGCCGTACGCGAAAGCGTTCCTCGGGTTGATCGACGATCTCGGTATCGCCGAAACCATCGCCCCCTCGCATACCTCCGGAAAGGCGCAGTAGATGTCCGGTACCCCACATTCCTCCCGGCCACGGCCGCCCGAGTATCTGGCCGCCGAACTCCATCGGGCGCTCGCCGAGGATCCGCGCACGGCCGAACAGGGCGTGCAGGTCCGGATCCGTGGCGATGTGGTCGTTCTCGACGGCGAGGTGAGTACCGCGCAGCGGCGGCTGATGCTCGAGGAAGTGGTCCACGATATCGCCCCTGACCTGCCGATTCACAATGATGTGCACGTCACCGCGGCGGCCCGGCCGGGCGGAAGCGAAGATCTCGGTACCTGATATCGGAAGGGAGAGTGCCGATGCGGATCGCCGCTGTCGGAGACGTTCATCTGGGAACCGATTCGGGCGGACTGTTGCGGCCCGCGCTACGCGAACTACCGGCGCTGGCCGATGTGCTGCTGCTGGCCGGCGACCTGACCAAGCACGGGACCCC
The DNA here is from genome assembly GCF_029868325.1 of Nocardia carnea. GTDB lineage: Bacteria > Actinomycetota > Actinomycetes > Mycobacteriales > Mycobacteriaceae > Nocardia > Nocardia carnea_C. The sequence goes on along the minus strand of NZ_JARWNW010000202.1, from coordinate 1,101 downwards.
GGCCGAAGCGGAGGTCGTCGCGCGCGAATTCGCCGAGGTCGGGGTCCCGGTGGTGGCGGTACTGGGCAACCACGATCATCACAGCGATGCCGCAGCCGAAATGACCGATCTGCTGCAATCCTGCGGAATCACCGTGCTGGAGGGCACCGCCACCACGCTCGATATCGATGGTGCGACTCTCGGTATCGCCGGCACCAAAGGCTTCGGCGGGGGTTTCGCCGGTAAATGCGCGAGCGTGTTCGGGGAGCGGCTGATGCGCGAATTCGCGGGCCACACGATCGAGCTGGCGACGGCCCTGGATACCGCGCTGGCCGAACTCGATACCGATATCACGGTCGTACTCACGCACTATTCCCCCGTCAGCGACACCCTGCACGGGGAGCCACGCGAGATCTACCCGTTCCTGGGCTCGTACCTGCTGGGGGAACCCATCGACACCCACGGAGCCGATCTGGCCGTACACGGCCACGCGCATGCCGGTACCGAGCGTGGCAGCACCCCGGGCGGTATCCGGGTACGCAATGTCGCCCAGCCGGTGATCGGTAAAGCTTTCGCCATCTACGAACTACAGCCCGGCGCGGACAGCACAGCAGCCCGCGACCGGACGGCTGTATCCGGTTGACGGAGTACGCCCAGCTGCCTGAGCAGGCAGCGGTCGCATTCGCCCGGTCCGATCTGCCATGCGACCGCAAAAGGGTTCACAGCGGTGCGTCGTCGACCGGTACCGCGCTAGGGCCCGTAGTGCCGGCACGGCGAGGAAACCCGATGAACCACCGGACGATTCCACCGAATCGGCTCAGATGGGGCGCGATCGAGATAGCTGATAACCGGAGCTCGCGAATCGCCCGGCCGGGCTCGCGAGCTGCGCCGCGATCGGTAGATGCCCAGGGCGGCGACGCGGACCCGAGCCCATCCACTATCTGCGTATTCGCGACGATGCTGCCGGCACGTCGGCCTACTCTGCCGGCGCGTCGGCGGGTGCCCTCGCACACCACCCCGCACGACTACGGCGGCCTCATAGGGGGCGCCCGTGTGCACACCCGCCCCGCGAAGCAAACCCCCCCGGCCCGCTCAGCACAGACGTGGCGGGGGGGCGGCGCG
>NZ_JARWNW010000201.1 GCF_029868325.1 Nocardia carnea | reverse complement strand
TCGGAGCATATTCGGTTGGTGGCGGCGTTCGATCATCGGCATATTTTCCTGGATCCGGATCCGGTGGCTGCGTCGTCGTTTGCCGAGCGGCGGCGGTTGTTCGGGTTGGCGCGGTCGAGTTGGGCTGATTATGATCGGTCGCTGATCAGTGCGGGCGGCGGAATCTACGACCGCACGGTGAAATCGGTGCCGATATCTCCGCAGGCCCGCGCGGCACTCGGCCTGCCGGAGAACACCGTATCGCTCGCACCGCCGGAACTGATCCGCGCGATTCTGCAGGCGCCCGTGGATCTGCTGTGGAACGGCGGTATCGGCACCTATATCAAGGCGAGCACCGAAAGCAATGCCGATGCGGGCGATAAATCCAACGATGCTGTTCGGGTCGACGCAAATCAGTTGCGGGTGAAGGTCGTCGGCGAGGGCGGAAATCTCGGTGTCACAGCGTTGGGGCGGATCGAATTCTGCCGCAACGGAGGCAAGATGAATACCGATGCGCTGGACAATTCCGCCGGGGTCGATTGTTCCGACCACGAGGTGAATATCAAGGTCCTGCTCGACGGTGTGGTCTCGGCGGGAGAACTGGATATCGCCGACCGCAATCCCTTGCTCGCGGAGATGACCGACGAAGTCGCGCAGATGGTGTTGCAGGACAACGTTTCGCAGAACTATCTGATGGGAATCTCGCGGGCCGAATCGGCGCGGATGCTGAATGTGCATCGGCGGTTGATCGAGGAACTGGAGGACAGCCGGGGTCTGGACCGGCAGCTCGAGGCGTTGCCGGCCGATTCCGTGCTGAAGCGCCGGCTCGAGGAAGGGACCGGCCTCGCCTCGCCCGAACTCGCCCACCTGCTGGCCCATGTGAAACTGGCGATGAAAGCCGATCTGCTGGCCGGGGACCTGCCCGATAGTGCGTTCTTCGGCGCCCGGCTCCCCGACTACTTCCCGACCCCGCTGCGTGAACGGTTCGGGGCGGCGATCAAGAAACACCGCCTGCGCCGGGAAATCGTCACCACCATGATCGCCAACGAGGTGGTGGACCACGGTGGCCTCACCTACACCTTCCGGCTCGGTGAGGAGATCGGTGCCACCACCACCGATACGGTGCGCGCCTTCGCGGCCGTCACCGATATCTTCGGGCTGCACGAGATCTGGGCCCGGATCCGCGCCGCCGATACTTCGGTCGGGGTACGCGACCAGCTCGAACTGGAAACCAAACGAACCCTGGATCGGGCCTCGCGGTGGCTGCTCACCAACCGTCCCCAGCCGATCGCTGTGGGCGCGGAGATCAACCGGTACCGGGTGGGCATCCAGGAACTGGCGCCCAAGGTGCCCAGCTGGCTGCGTGGGCACCATGTCACGACGCTGACCGATCACGCCGCCGACCTGGTGGCGCACGGGGCGCCGCTGGATCTGGCGACCGAGGTCTTCGGGTTGCTGCACCTGTTCCCGCTGCTCGATATCGTCGATATCGCCGATATCACCGACCGCTCCGGCGACGAGGTGGGTTCGCTGTACTACGCGCTGAACGAGCATCTCAAGATCGACTGGCTGCTCGAGGCGGTGAGCCATCTGGAACGCGGCGATCGCTGGCATGCACTGGCCCGGCTCAGCCTGCGCGACGATATGTACAGTTCGCTGCGCTCGCTCACCCTCGATGTGCTCTCCGGCGGCGACCCGGAGGAGAGTGCGGACGAGAAGATTGCATACTGGGAGTCCAAGAATCAGTCCCGGCTCGGTCGCGCCCGCGCGGCGTTGGCGGAACTGTTCGAGTCCGGAACCCACGATCTCGCCACGCTGTCGGTTGCGGCGCGGCAGGTGCGCAGCATGGTGAGTGGGGTGGGTGCCCAATCGGAGGTACCACGGTGACGAATGCTGTTTCGGGTAACGGTGCAGGTGCCGAGGTGGCCACGGCCGCCCCGGCGCCGCGCTTCCACACCGCCGTCCATGTGCGCTGGTCGGATATGGACGTGTTCCAGCATGTCAACCACGCCCGGATGGTGACGTTGCTCGAGGAAGCGCGGATCCCCTGGCTGTTCGAGGCCGATCGCCCCACGGTGGCGCTGCGCAACGGCTGTGTCCTGGCGGATCTGCACGTCAAGTACCGCGGCCAGTTGCGGCATGAGGACACCCCGCTCGATATCGCCATGTGGATCGAGCAGTTGCGCGCCGTCGATTTCACCGTCGCCTACGAGGTGCGGGCCGCGGGTGCCGCCCCCGGTACTCCGGCCGCCGTCACCGCCACCACCCAGCTGGCGGCGTTCGATATCGAAACCCAGCGGCTGCGCCGGCTCACCGACGCCGAACGGGACTACCTGGCGCAGTGGATGCAAGCATGAGCGCATCGAACACGCATACGGTAGCCGCCCGCAACGAGGCAGGGCCCGCACCGGTGCCGCGCATAGGCATTGCTCCCACCCTGCCGATCCGATCGTGACTTCCGACCAGCGGGTCCTGACCGTACCGGACCCGGCAGAACGCGAGAACCTGGCCACATTCCTCACCCGGGCACAGCGGCTGGACCCGGCGGCGGTGGTGCGTTTACGCCGGCGTGGAGAAGGCCTGGTCACCGCCTGGGTCGCTACCGGTTTCGAAGCGCTGGCCACCCGCACTGTCGGCGCCGAACTCCAGGTCGACGATGCGACGGTCGGCGCCGATACGGTACTGGCTGCCCTCAACGGCCCTGGCCCGATAGACCTCGGCTACTCCATGGATTCGGCCTGGCGTGGCGCCCTCCCGCCCGCGGCGGGTTTCGGGCATATCGACGATCTGCCCGCCCGGACCCTGGTGGAACTGGCCGAACGCGGGGCCGATCTGGCCAAGGAACACGGATCGAACCACGGTCCGCCGGTCTCACTGCTCGATCAGACGGTGATCACCGTCTCGGCGGACGAGGATGAGGTGGAGATACCGATGCGGGTGGTGTTCGCGCTCACCTCCATGGATTTCATCCCGCACTCCGGGGACCGCGCGGAGGCGAACCGGATCCCGCCCGGAGAGTCGGTCCGCGTCCGCGCGACCAGAACATGGTTCCGCCTCGATGCCCGCTACGGTTCCATCGCCCGGCGCAGGACCGGGAGCATATCGCTGACACCCCGATAACGGCCTACTGCACGCGCGCGGGCTTCATTACAGGCCCGCGCGAACCGGCTTCCTCGGAGAGTGGGCGCGGGCGCTGCCGAACCTGTGCGGCGGTGCGCCGGAGCTATGCGGCCCCTTCACCGAGGTACTGCAACCAGGCCGGATCGAGTTCGTTGACCGTGGACAACAGGCGCCAGTGCGGGCCTTTCGGGGAGATCAGCGGGGATCGTAGGGTCCAGCCCAGTTCGCTGAGCAGTTTGTCGGCTTTGCGGTGGTTACAGGGCGCACAGCTTGCGACGCAGTTCTCCCAGCTGTGTTCGCCGCCGCGGCTGCGGGGGATGACGTGGTCGATGGTTTCGGCCTTACCGCCGCAGTAGCCGCAGCGGTAGCGGTCGCGCTGCATGAGGGCGGCGCGGGTCATGGGGACCCGGGCGCGGTAGGGGACCCGCACATAGGTGCGGAGGCGGATGACCGAGGGGATGGTGACGGTGGACCCGGCGGAGTGCAGGACCGGGCCGGTGGGGTCGTGATGGACCGCGTCGGCCTTATCGCAGACCAGCAGCACGATGGCGCGGCGGGCGGGTAGTGCGGTGAGCGGTTCGTAGGTGGCGTTGAGCAGCAGAACGCGGCGTTTGAGCCAGCTGAGATGCTGGGTGGGATGGAGTACGGCGGCGGATTCGCCGCGGGGACGAGTGGAATCGGTATCGGCTGCGGTCTCGGAAGTATGCCGGTTGACCGCGTGATCGGACAGCAGTTGCAGCGGAGGAGCCCCCGACCCACGAGCGTGGACGTCGGCGGGCTTCAGTTGTCGGTGGCGTATCGCCTCCGGTGATCGGGCGCCGGTCCGTTGCTTCATGTCGACCCCAAATTCTGCGTTACAAGATCATGTGGTATCTCGCCGGGAGACAAGATTCAGTTGACCATGGAAAGCCCCGGAGCGCACGGTTATTTTGCACAATGGCTGGTTAACTGTCGCTGAAGCGACGATCGAGGTCAACCGAGTCGAAGACGCCGACGCAGACCGGCCGTATCGGTGCGGCCGGGTACTCCTTCGACGGTACGGCCATAACGCCGAATCTGCGAACCCGCGATGACGCGGGCACAATGGACGGCGCATCCAGCGAAACGAGAGGGTTCATGACTTCGGGTATTCCGGCTGCCGGCGATCCGGCCGGCGAACAGGCCACGATCTCCTTCTTCGACGCCGTCGGCGGGGAGGAGACCTTCCACCGGTTGGTGGCAACGTTCTACCGCGAGGTCGCCGCCGACGAGATCCTCCGGCCGATGTACCCCGAAGAGGACCTCGGCCCGGCCGAACGCAGGCTGCGCATGTTCCTCGAACAGTACTGGGGCGGCCCCCGCACCTACTCCGACGAACGCGGCCACCCGCGGCTGCGCATGCGGCATATGCCGTTCGAGATCGGTCCCGTCCAGCGCGACGCCTGGTTGCGCTGTATGCGGATCGCGGTCGCCGAGATCGAGCCCGAGGTCCTCGACGATGCCCACCGCCGCCAGCTGCTGGACTATCTGGAAATGGCCGCGAACTCCTTGATGAACACCGCCTGGTAGCCCGGTCGCCCCGCACCGCCGGCGCGTGGCTCGGGATCACCGCCTCCGATCGCGGACACCGAAGGCAACCAATAGCGGAGGCCGCTCTGCGATCGATCCGTCTGTAGGCGATCAGTCAGCCGTTGCCGCAGTGCGCGCACACCGCGGCTCGAGTGCAGCTGGGGCAGGCAACGGTTCCGCTAGGAACAACACAACCAGCCGCGGTGCCGGGGCCGGTCCAACACCCAACGCAACAACCCGAAATCCTGACGCAACCAACGGCGGCGCCGAGTCCAGCGAGGCCCTTGGAGGGTTCGGCCCGGGGGGGGGGGGGTGGGGGGGGGGCGGGGAGGGGGGGGGGGGCGCCCGGGGAGGGGGGGGGCGCAACCCCCCCCCGGGGGGCGCCCCCCCCCCCGCGCGGTGGGGGGGGGGGCCCGGGGTTTTTAACCCCCCCCCCCCCCCGCGGGCCCCCCCCGCCCTCCCGCGGGGCCTGAAAC
>NZ_JARWNW010000200.1 GCF_029868325.1 Nocardia carnea | reverse complement strand
GGGCTCGATGTCATTGGTGAAGATCGACGCCTGGGCGGTGTCGGGGGCCAGCAGCATGATGACGTCGGCCCACTCCGAAACCTCGGCGGGGGTGCCGACGGTCAGGCCGGCCTCTTCGGCCTTGGCCCGCGACTTGGAGCCTTCCTTGAGGCCGATACGGACCTCGACGCCGGAATCGCGCAGGCTCAGCGAATGCGCATGCCCCTGGCTGCCGTAACCGATCACCGCGACCTTACGGCCCTGGATGATCGACAGGTCGGCATCGTCGTCGTAGAACATCTCGACTGCCACTGGTAATACCTTTCCTCTTATTGCTTACTTTGCTTCAACAAACGGCGCACTTACGTTCACTCCACCGCACTTTGAGATTCCTGATAGGTTGGGCGACTTTCAGGTTGCGTTTCGCGGCGCTCAGACCTGGTTCGGTGCGCATCGATAGTCATAACCGTCAGGGCGGCGATGAGGATGCCCACACCGACTATCCAGAACCCAGAAGATACATTGCCGGAAACCGCAAATACCCCGATGAGAAGGGGGCCGACAAGACCGCCCATGTTTCCGCACAGATTAATGAATCCGACTGAGGCACCGGTCTGATTCCGAGGAACAATCTGCATTACCCACGTCCACCAGAGGGCCAGCGTGGCATAGATGGCCCCTGCCGACAGCACCAGCATCAAGAAGCTGAACACTCCTCCTACATGAACGAAGTGGTGGATCATAATTGCAACCCCACTCAGTCCTATCGAGGGAGCGATCCAAACACCCAATGACCTCCCCGCAGAGACCGCCGCTTTGGTTGCTAGGTACATAGCAACCGTTCCGATGATAAATGGGATCGCCGTGAGAAGGCCGACCACTAAAGAGCCTCTGCCGGTCATCTCACCGATAACTGTCGGTAGCCAAAGTGTCAGGGTGTAAATTCCCATGACCCAGAAGAAGTAGACCGAGCCCAGTATCCACACTGTCGGACGCTTGAACAGTTGAAGCAACGAGGATTCATCCGCGGTGTGCACGTTCCTGTTTTGGATGATATATGCTCGCTCATCGTCGGATATTTTCTTGTCGCCTTCAGGGTTCTCACTGATGGAGAAATGTAGCCACGCTGCAACCGCAAATGCGGGAACAGCCTGAATGACGAACATCGCGCGCCAGTTCGTCGCTTCTATCAACCAGCCAGACATCGGTGCCATCACCACGGTCGAGAGTGGGACCGTGTAGTTAGTGAGGCCTACGGCGAGGCCACGTTCACTGGACGGATACCAGCTGATGAACATGACAGCAAACGCCGGGAAGATCATGCCTTCAGCGAGACCCAGAGCGATTCGAGCGACAAGCAGTATCACATAGTCATGAACCAAGCCGGTAACGCCCGCAGACAGCCCGATAACCACCATGCAGACGACGATGATGGACTTTGCATGCCCCCTGTTGGCCCATGCTCCTGCCGGCATCCCACTAATGACGTAGCCCCAGAAGAACGCAGAGAACACCAAACCCATGGCGGCGGAGCTGATCTGTAGTTCATCTGCCATGTGCGGCGCTGCCACGCTGATGTTCGTGCGATCCATGTAGCACACGAAATATGTTACAAACAACGGAATGCCGACCCGGGACCATCGTGCTTGTTTTAAATCGATCCGCGGTCTCGCATTCACCTTTGAATGCTCGGTCAAGATGTGTTCCCTTCTGGCATCCGAGGAGGCGATGTTTCGGAGCGGCTGATCGCATGAGATGCCTCACTCAGTTGGGTTGACTGTGATGTAGATATCAACCCGCGTCAATTGACGACGGCCGTTTTGGGTGGTTCTGTTCCGCATCGCGGGATGAGCAGGGGCGGCAGGCCCCGGCAGGCTCGCATGGCGTTGAGGCCGCATGGACGCTGCGCCAGCCTTGACGTAGGATGGTTGCCCCGTCGTGCGACCAGCCCATACTCTGGCGCCGGCGGCGGTCATCAACGCTGGTCGGCACGAGGAGGCGACGGTGGTCGGCAACGAGATGAATAGTCCGCCAGCTCGAACACAGAGTGTTCAGCGCGCCCTGTCGCTGTTGTCGTTGATCGTCGATGGCCACGAGGATCGTTCGGGCTCGACACTTTCTCAGCTCGCTATTGCCTCAGGGCTGAGTAAGTCGACAGCGCATCGACTACTTGCCGAGCTGGTGCAGAGCGGATACGTGAAGCAGACGCACGACAACCGATACATCCTGGGCTCCCAGTCCTACCGCATGGGGTCCACAGTCGGTGGGCGGCAGGACTTACAACAGCAGGTCGTGCGATCCATTGAACGGTTGGCGCAAATATCCAAAGACTCGGCGTTCGTTTCACTGCGCCGAGGCAACCACTCGGTATGCCTTTATCGAGTCGATGGCACGATTCCGAGCCGGTGGCGAGCGTCGAAGGTCGGCGACATGTATCCGCTGGGAGTCGGGTCCCACGGTTTAGCCATGCTTGCGGCGTTACCTCCCATGGAAGCGATGACGGTTGTCGGGGCCAACAAGTCCGAGATTGCACAAAAATTCCCATCGATGTCGGTAAATGAGATTCTTCAGCGTTCGGAATCGATCCGCAAGAACGGCGGAATTGCGGTCAATGAAGGAACAGTATTCCCCGGATCTTGGGCGATAGGCGTTGCTGTCACTGACATTTCAGGCGGCCCCCAGCTTGCGCTGAGCATCGCATCCAGCAGCGCTAGGCTTCGCCCCAAACGCCAAATCGACTTAGCATCGAACTTGAAGGAAGAGGCGTCTCACCTGGCGTTGCTTCTCAGATATGCCTAACACGCTGCGGTTGACATTTTCACGATTCCCCTGGTGACAGCTGTCCCCGCCGCAGCACAGATGCCCGTGACGGTGCCACCACTTGGGCCACGACCGTTCACGACTCCAATGGCTGCTCACAACCCAGACCCCCGACTGCCGCACAAGCCCCTCTATCAAAGTCCACGCGGGGCCGGATCGACTTCTTCGGCCGACCGGACCGGGCCCGTAGGGGTCCGACCGCGGCGGACCCATTACAGCCTGGGCCGGTCGAGATCCCTCTTTTAGCTCTTGCCGCTGCGGTGAATCGCGATCCGCGGCAATCCTGACCTAGCCGGCGGCCCCTGCCACTAGAGGCCGGTTCCGGACGGTACGAAGAGAGTCCACCTGCTGCGAACGGGCGAAAGCAGTCGGCCGCCATTGACATGTTGCGCGACATGTTCCTATGCTACATGACATGCGATCCGGAGACTCCCCACTCTCTGCAGTTCGGAACCGGGTGGCCCTCGGCGAGAACACTGCCGAACTACTTTTTCGCCAGAGAGGTGCGTCATGAAGATCGGTGTCCCGAAGGAAATCAAGAATCACGAGTACCGGGTCGCACTGACTCCGGCAGGGGTCCACGAACTGGTGGCTAATGGCCATGAGGTTGTGGTCGAGGCCGGTGCGGGCAGTGGCTCGTCGATATTCGACGACGAGTACTCCGCAGCTGGCGCTCGTGTACTCAGCGAAGCCGGAGATGTGTGGGCGAGCGCCGAGATGATTCTCAAGGTCAAGGAGCCCATTCGCGAGGAATACGGCAACATGCGGGAGGGACAGATACTGTTCACCTACCTGCATCTCGCTGCGGACAAGGCCCTCACCGAGGAGCTCCTGGCTCGCAAGGTCACTGCGATCGCCTACGAGACCGTCCAGACCGACCTGGGCGGCCTACCGTTGCTCGCACCGATGTCGGAGGTCGCCGGCCGCCTGGCTCCCCAGGCGGGCGCGACGACGCTTCTCCGGAGTTCCGGTGGCCGAGGAGTCCTTCTCGGTGGAGTCCCGGGTGTCCTCCCCGCCAAGGTTGTCATCATCGGCGGTGGGGTTTCTGGGCAACACGCCACCCGGATAGCAGTGGGGATGGGGGCCCAAGTTACCGTCCTGGACAAGAATCCCCATGCGCTGAAGGCGATCGACAAGGAATACCACGGTCGCGTTCGAACGCTCGTGTCCAACACCTTCGCCATCGAACAGGAATGCCTCGACGCCGATCTCGTCATCGGTGCGGTGCTGGTCCCTGGTGCGAAAGCGCCGACACTGGTCTCCAATGACCTGGTCGCACGGATGAAGCCGGGCTCTGTTCTCGTGGACATCTCCATCGACCAAGGCGGCTGCTTCGAGGATTCTCGCGCCACCACCCATGCCGATCCGACGTATACAGTGCATGATTCGGTGTTCTACTGCGTCGCCAACATGCCCGGGGCCGTAGCGAACACATCCACTCACGCACTCACCTCGGTGACGCTGCCCTACGCCACTGCACTGGCCGACTGCGGCTGGCAGGACGCCCTGCGTGCAGATCCAGAACTCGCTCGTGGTCTCAATACGCACAACGGTCTTCTCACCAACGCGCCCGTGGGCGCCGCACTGGGTCTCAGCACCGTCGAGGTGGGCTCCGTACTCTGACGCGCACACGCGAATCGATTGATACTCCGGTCCTCGATGCGTCGGCGAATACAGGGTTCTCACCGACCGGCTCCCCAAGACCTCCACGGTCGGTAACGCACATGACTGGCAGCAGCTTTCGCAATTTCTTCATCTCTCCTTCTGGCGGTCGGTACATCAGATTGGCCAGTTCCAGCACTTACCGTGCTGCGTAGCATTCCCGAAAGGTTCGTTATGACTTCACTCCAGCAAGATCCGCCGGGAGGCGACGTCCCGGCCCCCGTAGATCTGCTCGAAGGCCGCTATTACGAAGAGGTCCAGGTAGGACAGCGGTTTATCGCTCCGGCCGTCACGATCACCGAGAGCATGATCACCACCGCGTGTGGCCTGTTCCAGGACCTTGCTCTACTGCACCGTGATCACCGCATTGCCGCAGAGAACGGGTTTCGCGGCCCGATCGCGCCCGGAGCTCTCACCATGGGGGCTTGCATCGCTCCCCTTGCCCTGGTTATCGGTAAGAAGACCGCAACCCACCTCGCCGACGAGATCACCTACCGGGCGCCCGTATATGCCGGCGACACGCTCGATATCGAGATCATCGCCGTACGCCGCGAGAAAAAAACCCGGTTCGGGCTCATCGAATACGCGACACAGGTGACCAATCAGGACGGCCGAACAGTGGCAGACATTCTCACCAAAATGGGCCACGCCTACACCCCGGAGGGAACAGCATGACCGACCGCAACTGGGATGTCGTCGACACCCACGTGCATCTGAACAGGACGGCGCAGGAGGGTTGGAACGCGCGAACGATCGAGGACCGCTGGGACCGAGGCGGAGACCTCCCGCAGCTGAACCGCTATATGGCCGAAGCCGGCGTGGCCGCCTCATGGATCATCAACGCGTGGCCGACCGAGGCAATGGGTCAGGCCATGCGCGCCCGGGCCCCGCAGGACCTCTCGGAGGAGGCGCATGCTGCTTTCGAAAAACGCATGCTCGAGCTTCAGCGGGAGCGGTGCGACCGCAAGAACGCTTGGCTGTGTGAGGTCGCCGCGGCGAATCCGCGGAAGTTCGCTGCACTCGTGGGTGGCATCGACCCCTACTTCGGCGCCGACTGGGTCGAAGACCAGGTAGTCAAATATCACGCCGCCGGTGCCCGCGGCGTGAAGATCATCTCGACCTGGGGTCAGTACTACCCATCGGATCCGGCACTCGAGCGCGCGTTCGCCAAGATCGAAGAACTCGACATGGTGATCCTCGCTCATAGCGGCGGCCTCGACGGACATGTCGGTCATGCCGAGCACGACGATTACGCGTTCCCGGTGCAGTGGCGCCCAGTTCTCGAGCGCCACCCCAAGCTCAAGGTTGTCATGGCCCATCTGGGCTATTTGCAGCCGCTCACCGGTTATGGGAGCGAAATGCACGACCAGCGAGTGCAGATGGCAAGGGATTTCGAGAACGTCTACTTCGATCTGTCCTGCGGTTTCGAGGAGGGCTTCGACGAGGTAGGTATCGAATCCGTGCGCCAAGTCGGTGTCGACCGGTGCCTCTGGGCATCGGACTGGCACAGCCACCGGGCAATTCTCGGTCTGCAGGGCGTGAAGCAGTCGCTGCTCGCCGACGACGAAAAAGCCGCGATCCTCGGCGAGAACGCCCGCCGAGTTCTGCCTCTGTGAAAGGTCCAGACTTCAGATGAGCATCGTCACACCCACCACAAATCTGCACGACTCGGCGGTCGAGCAGATCGCCCGATCCATGTTTTCCTTCGCCAACGGCGAGGTGTATCCGGGCCTCATCAACCCGACCTGGGGTACCTACACAAATGTGGGCGAGAAGAGGATGCCGGTCCACCATCGCTGGGAGCACACCCTGTATCCCGACATCGTCATGGTGGACACGGCCAGGGACAACTCCCCCCGACTGATCGTCGAGGTCGAGACCGAGGACACCATCAACGAGGAAACCCTCGACCGGGTATGGAAACTCGACATGGACGAGTGCCCGATCTTTTACCTCTTCGTACCGGCCGGAACCGCAACCAAGACCGCCGAGCTGCTGTTGAAGTTTCGCGGAATGTGCAAAATCCCGCGCGCGCTGTACACCTATGAATTCGACGAGCTGTACAACGTCGTTGTGACACCGGTCTGATGGACTGCCTGCGAAGCCCGCTCAGGATTGCCGAATCCTCAGCGGGCTTCGTTCTTTCGGACGCAGTCCACCCCACAAGCCGATCGACATCGGACACGAACACGAAGGTAGAACGCCAATATGGCATCGACAGCAACGGCCGCCGTTTTGGACAGTCCCCGAAAATTTACATTCCGCGAGTTCCCAGTCCCTGAAGCCAGCACCGACGATGCCATCCTTCGTGTCGAAGCCAGTGGCCTCTGTGGAACGGACTACGAACAGTACCTCGGTGGACTCGGTTTCGGTCAGGGACTCCCGATAGTCCCAGGCCACGAAATCATCGGGCGCATCGAAAGCATCGGCGGATCAGCGCAGTCGCGCTGGGGTGTTGCGCTCGGTGACCGCGTCACCGTCGAACCGATCATTCCCTGCGGTGTCTGCCCGGGATGCATCGAGGGAGCCTTCACTCGGTGCCAGTCCGGTCTCGGCTACGGGATGTACCAGAACATCGACACTGCACCCGCACTGTGGGGCGGATATGCGACACACGCCTATCTCCATCCGCGCGCACTCGTCCACAAGCTCCCCGAGAACGTCCCCTCGGACATTATGACGCTGGTCAACCCCTTATCCAACGCAATCCGCTGGATCTACGAGGTCGGTGGAGTAGGCCTCGGATCGACCGTCGTGATCGCGGGGCCCGGCCAGAGAGGTCTGCTCGCGGTCGCCGCAGCCAAGAAAGCCGGGGCCAAGGAAATCATCGTCACCGGCACCAGCGCGGACGAAGCGCGGTTGGGCGTTGCACGGCATCTCGGAGCCACAACTATCATCAAGGTCGAGCGCGACGATCCCGTCGCCCTGGTCAAGGCAGTCACGGCCGGCCGCATGGCAGATATCGTGCTGGACGTATCCGCCGGATCGATGGCACCGATTCTGCAAGGTATCGATATGCTGCGGCCGGGGGGCCGGCTCGTCCTCGCTGGCCTCAAAAGCGGACAAATGCTCAACGATGTTCCCATCGATCGAATCGTCTTGAGCGAGATCGAATTGAGGGGTGTCATCAGCGGCGGCTACCGCTCCACACAACTGGCCATAGAAATCATTACGGAGAGCGCTGAACTTCTCGCCCGGCTGTGCACTCACACTTTTCCCCTACGCGAGGTCGAGAGCGCAATTCGCACATTAGGCCGCGAGGTATCCGACGGCAAAGACGCAATACATATCACCCTCGCCACGGAGTTGCAGTAGTCCGCCGCAACGGTGTGTTATGCGCCACCAGTCGCGGCGCACAATACACCGTTGCGGCCTCTACCCCTCGATCTTCATGGCATGACAAGGACAGCCTTTACGGTTGTACCGTTGTGGGTGTCGGCGATGGCCTCGTTGATCTGGTCGAACCGATATCGGGTGATCAGTCGATCGAAGGGAAATTGCCCGGCCGCGTGCAGTGCAAGCATCTCCGGGATGAAGCGCTGGGGCACCGAATCTCCCTGATAGACCCCGATCACTGTCTTACCGGCCGCGGAGATCAGATCCAGGTCGACGGCCGAACCGGGTTTGGCCACTCCGACGAGTGCGATCTTCCCGCCGAGCGCAGTCGCTCGAATCAGTGTAGCGATCACGGACGCTACACCTGTTGTGTCCACCGCGTACGGTACGCCATCGCCGGTCAATTGCAGTATGCGAGCGGCGATGTCTTCTTCGTTTCCGTTGATCACGTGTGTCGCGCCGAGACTCTTCGCAACTTCGAGTCGCTCGGAGACCACGTCGATCGCAATAATCGTTGTTGCGCCGGCTACTTTGGCAGCCATGACAGCCGCCAACCCGACCGATCCGGTACCGGAGACAGCGACTACCGAGCCTGCCGATACGCCGAGGGAGTTGAGTACGCTTCCGGCCCCGGTTTGAATGCCGCATCCGAGCGGTCCCGCGATGTCCAGAGGGGCGTCATCGGGAAGTACCACGACGTCACGTGCCGAAGCGATGACGTAAGTAGAGAATGACGATTGGCCGAAAAAGTTTCCGTGTACGGCCTTTTCGTCCTTGTCGCGCAGGGTGATAGATCCGTCGTCGCGCGCGCCGGAAAAGTTCCGGGTGCCGAACTTCAAACAGTACGCCCGCCGGCCGGACAGACAGTTCCCGCAGTCGCCACATGCAGAGAACGAAATCACCACTTGATCCCCTACAGCGATGCCGGCCACTGCCGATCCTACTTCGGCCACTACGCCGGCTCCTTCATGACCAGGGACAAGCGGCATTGCTTGGGGCAGATGTCCGTGCTGTACCGCAAGATCGGTGTGGCACAGGCCTACAGCGGTAATTTTCACCAGCACTTCGTCGGGGCGTGGTTCGTCGATGGTCAGTTCTTCGAACCGGAATGGCCCATCGATCTCTCGTACCACTGCTGCGGTGACGGTCGTGGTCATGTCCACCTTCTCAATTTCTAGGTACACGAATATTCCTCGAGGTACTCGACGCCGACTTCGCGACGGGACCCCGGCTTCTTCACGCCGCCGGGTGACGTGGCAACGTGGGAAGGCGCATCATTGTTGATGCCTGGCAACGTGGATTGGTTCCGGTAGCCGCCGACAAGAATGCTGACGCCAATTCCGTCGTCGTCACAGGGCCCAGCCAGAGGTCCCGGCGGGCCCTGTGATCTGAAGACCATGTCACGAAGCAACTGGCGGCCGTAGCCTCGTCATAACTCTGGCCGACCTGCCGATTGGAACGACGGTGGGACTCGACTGAGCCGGCAGTGCATCCCTACCAAACTTGTCGGGTCGGGGAAATCAGAAGATCATTTATGGTGACTTCTGCTGGTTGGTCGATAGCGTACAGCACCGCGAGTGCAACAGATTCCGGCTCAATGGCAATTTTTGCCAGCTCTCCGGCTGATGCGCGCGCTGTGGGATCAGAGAGTTTGGTTTCCCATCCGGTATTGATAACACCAGGACTGATCGCAGTGGCCCGTATACCGTGCTCAGCGCTCAACTCCTTTCGGAGGCTGTCGGTAACCGCCGAAACGAAAAACTTAGTCGCGCTATACACACCTGCCCCGGTATGAGCAACGTGTCCGGCCAGGGACGCCATGTTTACGATGTGGCCGGATCCCCGCTCCAGCATCCGCGGAAGCACCGCATGGATAGTGTTGAGATAGCCACGGATATTGACATCGATCATTTGATTCCACTCGTCGAGCGCCAGGTCCTTCCAGCTCGAAAAGAACATAAGGCCAGCGTTGTTGATCAGCACATCGACGGTGCCGAACCGTTCCACCGCGAAATCCACGAGCTCCTGCGCCCTCGCCGGATCGGTCACGTCTACCACAAATGGGTCAGCTGTACCGCCCTCCGCCCTGATCCCGTCGACCATCGTCGCCAAGCCTGCTTCGTCGAGGGCTCCGCCGACTACCAGACCTCCGCGCCCAGCTATTGCCCTGGCCGTCGCAGCTCCGATTCCGGATGAGGCTCCGGTAATCACTACCACCTTGTTTCTGATGCTATTCACTCAGCAACCCTTTCTGTTTGTTTGCGTTCACTGCATGGCCAAATGACAAAGTCGAGACAATAGCGAATCGATGTCGATCTGCCGATAGCTCTCTACCAAAACATCCTCGGACATTCGCGCTTCCAGACGTTGCTTAGCTTTTTCGAAGTGGACCGACGGAAGCTCCCCGAGACGCTGATCCACTATCGCTGCCCACTTGGCGATATCGGAAATATTCGAAAGGCCTGGCAGAGGTACGGGTGTCCCGGTTTCGACACGCCACTTGAAAAGTGCCGAGCCCGCGGCCGGGTAGATCGTATCGAAAATATTCTCCAAAGTGTGTGCGTCCGATGTGGTCAGCTCCCAATCGGCTTTACTCTCGACCCCGGACGGATCGTACTGGAAACAAGAGCGCAGACGGTCGCGTGCGCTAGCTATTTCGGCCCAGGAGCTTGCTCCGTCACGAAGCCGATCATATGAACCCAGACACCCGGCCGGCACCGCGATTCGGGTGATTGCGTGCGCGTTGATCGAGTCCAATACGGCAAGTGGGTCGTTCGGCAGAAAGAGCTCTTTCCTGGGGGGCCAGATGTCGAAGTTGTTGAAGTCTCCATGTCGACCCCCGACGTGGAACAGGTACACCTCCGGGTAGGTTGGTGACCGATCGATTCGCTCGGTCTTCACCGAGTAGAATTTTGCGATGGCGAGTTGCATCAACAGGCTCGCACCCAAGCCGCCCAGTGGTTCGTCGACGACGATTCCGAATCGGTCCTGCGCGGTCCACTCCGGGAACACAGCGTGTGGATCGATATTGTTTCCGTTCAATGTGGAGCTGAACATGCTCACCGATAGCTGACGTGCGGCGTGCATTATGCGATCCGATCATGTTGTGAAGGGTTCATTTTCTTGTTCGCCTGGGCTTCGATGCAGTCCGGGCCGGGAGCCGGAGACGAGCGCGGCTCGCGAGCGAGCAGGAATGCAGACGAAGCGAGAGCGGCTGCTGCTCCAAGTACCAGCCATCCGGTATCAGGCCCGCTGAGTTCGGTAACACGCCCGTAGATGTATGGAAAGAGAATTGAGCCGCAATTTCCCAAGGTCAGAACCAGGCCGAGCGCGGTACCGAAATCTCTCGACGCTATCTCATCGGGATACTCGCCAGGCGATACCGTACAGGGAGAAAAGTACATCATGCCGAGAAATCCGACGCCTGCCAAGATGATCCACACGGTTATGGAGTTCGCGAAGGGAATACTGATCAGAAGGATCGCCAGCATGACGGCGGGAAGCCACAATGTGGGCAAATAGCGTCGTGCGCCATCGGCAAAGTAGCCACCGATAAGCGCTCCGGGTATTCCGATCAGCAGCATAACGGTAGAGACAAGTGAGGCGTTCGGGGAAGAGAATCCGAGTTCGGTTTCGACGTATCCAGGGCTCAGCTGAGACACTGTGAACAAGGCGCCGTAGGCTCCCACGCTGCCGATGCCGATTGCCCACATGGATCGGGATCGCAAGCATCTGGATGTCGAGGCCCAGGAGAAGTGGCCTCCATCCAAATCCGCCATACCCCGTGGGGAACGTAGAACGCCGATCGCCAACAATGTTACGAGCAGTCCGAATGCTGCGGCGACCAGAGTGCTGGACCTCCAGCTCATCCATCGAGTGAGGTAGTCCCAGAAATACAGGCCGAACGCGTTACCTGCGGTAGCTCCGAGCCCATTGATGAAGCCGCCGACTATCATGCGCACATTGGTGGGACTGGACCATGCTACGGCGAGCGGGATGGCACTTCCCACGATCGCCGACATTCCCATGCCGCCGAGCACTCGGGAAAGAAGCAGGGTCCAGTATTCGGTCGACACGGCGAACAAGACGGTGGACGCAGACATGATGATGGACCCCGTGACAGCGACTGTTTTGAGCCCGTATGCGGCGGAGAAGAATCCGGCAGGAATATGAAAAGTCGCATAACCAAGAAAGAACGCTGACACCATCAGTGCGGTTTGCGAAGGCGAAAGGGCGAACTCTTCGCCGATCGAAGAGAAGGCCGGCACAGTGCAGTACATTTGAAGCCCATAGGAAAAGGCCAGAGCGACCACAACGGTGATCACGATCCTAGCTCTCCACTTGTTTGGAGAAAGATCGTCGGATTGGCGATCCACGGGCTGTGTCGGCATGATTCTCCGTTCGAGGCAAGGCGCTCAGGGTGCGCGCAGCCGCGTCTCTCAACCGCTGGGTCGTGTCTAGTTCTTCACTGGCCGATTGCTATGGCCTTGGTCTCCAAGAACTCCTCGAATCCTTCGATCCCGGATTCGCGGCCGAGACCGCTTTGTTTGAACCCACCGA
The DNA here is from genome assembly GCF_029868325.1 of Nocardia carnea. Taxonomy (GTDB): domain Bacteria; phylum Actinomycetota; class Actinomycetes; order Mycobacteriales; family Mycobacteriaceae; genus Nocardia; species Nocardia carnea_C. The sequence goes on along the minus strand of NZ_JARWNW010000200.1, from coordinate 24,299 downwards.
TCGCTAGATCCGGCGCGTAAAACAGTCCTCCATTGATCGATACCGCCCCGGCACGAATCCTCCGCGATACCGCAGTGGCCTCATCCTCATCGGAACCCCAAATATTGCAGGCGAGACCGTATGTCGAGTTGTTCGCTATGTCGATCGCTTCGCCCACTGTTTCGTACGGCGTGATCGATAATACGGGACCGAAGATTTCTTGTTGTGCGATTGTCGAATCAGGGTGAACATCTATGAACAGCGTAGGTTCCATAAAGAAACCCTTGTCGAACCGGCTCGGTTTTCCCCCGCCTGCTATCAATCGGGCACCCTCGTCGACTCCCTTGCCGACCAAGCCCAAGATTCGATCGCGCTGCAGGGATGAAATCTGCGGCCCGAAGACTACGTCAGGGTCGGCGGGGTCACCGTAGGGAATGGTCTCGTAGATCAGTTTCGCCAGTTCGGTGGCTTCGTGGTAGCGCGTCCGGGGAACCAGCATACGGGTGGGCAGTACGCAGCCTTGCCCGGCGTTCATACAGACCATGCCGGCAGCTACGGGAAGGACGGCGTCGAGATCGACGTCGGGCATAAGGATGTTCGCGGATTTTCCACCGAGTTCGAGCGACACGCGGGCCACACGCTCAGCAGCGTTGGCCATGACACGCTTACCCACGATGGTCGACCCCGTGAAGTGCACCATGTCGATGCGCGGATCGCGTGTCAGTATTTCGGCAACGGCGTTATCGGCCGTTGGCACGATGTTGATCACACCGGGCGGGAAGTCGGTTTCTTCGGAGATGATCCGTGCGATCAGCGTTGCATGCCAAGGTGATTGCGGGGCGGGTTTGAGAATCACCGTGGATCCCGCCGCGAGTGCCGGGGCGAGCTTGGTGATCAGCGAATACAGGGGAAAGTTCCATGGTGTGATTGCTGCGACGACGCCTACCGCTTCATGACGCACCAGCCGTTTCGTTCCTGGCGCCCACGGTTGGTCGGGAAGGGGATGCTCGTACTCGTAGTTCGTCGCAAGTTCGGCGAAATACGGGATATAGGAGATGGAGAGATCGGAATGGAAGGCATAGGTCGTACGGACGGCTATGCCGGTCTCTCGCACGGCCGTGGCGCGCAGCTGATCGGCCGACCTGGTCAGCGCGGCGTGCAGCTGCATCAAGCAGTGCCGTCGCAATGCTGGATCAGTCGACCAAGATGTTGTGTCGAACGCTCGCCGGGCCGCCGATATCGCACGATCGATATCCTCGGGTCCAGCGTCGGCGACTTCGCCCAAGGGGGTCTCGGTCGTCGGGTCGATGTTGAGAAAAATGTTTCCACTCGCCGCTTCAGTGAGCTCTCCATCGATCAGCATGCGAGATTCACCGGTGGGCGTGCGAGTCAGCAGGGCTGCGGTGGGCTCAGTCGGCGCATGCGCACCCCAAATGGATCCGAGCGCATTGAGCAGATCGTCGTGTTCGATGGTCATTGGGTCCTCTGTCGGATGAAGTGGTTGAACCAGTTCAGCTGGTGCTGCGCAGCGCCAGGTTGTAGAAGCGGAGCTCTTGGTACTCCTCGAGGCCTTCGGCGCTGCCTTCGCGGCCGAGTCCGGATTCCTTGATGCCGCCGAAGGGTGCTGCCGCGTTGGAAGGCAGACCTTGGTTTATTCCGAGGATCCCGGTGGCGAGATTGTCGGCGACGTCGAAGGCCCGGTCGAGGCTTTCGGTGAAGACGTAGCCGGCAAGTCCGAATTCGGTGTCGTTGGCCTTGGCAAGCGCTTCGTCCTGGGTGGAGAATCGTTGCACCGAGGCGATCGGTCCGAATATTTCCGTGGTGGCCACTTCGGCGTCGGCGGGTACATGGTCGAGCAGCGTCGCCCCGAAGTACGAGCCGGGCCCGTCGATCGCGGGGTCTGGGGTGTGCAGTGTGGCGCCTCGTTCGACGGCATCGTCGACGAGCCCCTGGAGCCGATGCACGGCCCGGTGGTCGACCATGGGTCCGAGGCCGACGCCGGGGGCGAGACCGCTGCCGGTCGGCAGGGAGGCCAACCGTTCGGTCAAGCCCTCGACGAACGCCTCGGCGATTCCGTTCTGAACGAGGAAGCGGTTGGCCGCGATACAGGACTGCCCACCGTTACGCATTTTGGCGACGAAAGCGCCTTCGACGGCCCGCTCGAGGTCGGCGTCGTCGAACACCAGGAACGGGGCGTTGCCGCCGAGTTCCATCGACGTCCTGAGTACGTTGTCGGCCGCGAGGCGGAGCAATATCTTGCCCACCGGGGTGGAGCCGGTGAAGGAAACCTTGCGAACCCGCGGATCAGAGAGGACTGCGGCGCTGAAAGCGCTGGCGTCGCTGGTGGTCACAACCTGAACAAGGTCCTCTGGCACTCCGGCTTCCACCGCCAGTTGTACTGCGAACAGCGTGGTGAGTGGCGTGAGTGCGGCGGGTTTGACGACGGCGGGGCAGCCTGCGGCCAGGGCGGGAGCGATCTTGCGGGTGGCCATGGCCAGCGGGAAGTTCCACGGAGTGATGAGAACTGCCAGGCCGACCGGTGCCCGGCGGGTGAGGAGCCGTGCCCCGCCCGATGGGGCTTCTCGTACGGTGCCGGTCTGGTGCGTGATCTCCTCGGCGTACCAGCGCACGAAATCGGCACCGTAGGCGACTTCGGCTCGTGCGTCGGCGAGGGTTTTGCCCATCTCCAGGGTGATGAGCAGTGCGATATCGTCGGCGTTGTCGACGATCCGGTCATACCAGCGGCGCAGGATATCGGCGCGATACCTGGGCGATGTGGCGGCCCAGCTGCGGCCGGCGGTGTCGGCGCGGGTGACTGCCTCCAGCGCCTGATCGATGTCGCGGTCAGGGGTGAACCCGATGGTAGAGCCGTCGTGCGGGTCGTGGATCGCGATCGCGTTCGGCGCCGGGGCCCGGTCGGCGCCGATCCGCGTGACGACCTTCCTTGCGGTGGCGTGGAGTTCTGGGTCGGGTTGGAGAAGCGGGTCGTGTGCACTCATGGTCAGCGGCCTCCGTCGTGTGCGATGATCACGGCCTCGAGGGCGTCGACGAGCTGGTGGATCTCCTCGTCGGTCGTGATGAACGGCGGGCTGACCTGTATGGTGTTGCCGCGCAGCGGGCGGGTTACGAATCCGTTTTCGACCAGTTGATCGGTGAGTGCCTCGGCGTTGAGGTGGTCCTGGAGTGAGATCCCGCCGAGCAGGCCCGCCACTCGGGTCTCGGCTACTCCGGGAAGAGCGTCGAGACGCTGAAACTGCTCGGTAAGAACGATTTCTAGTTCTGCGACCCGGGGCAGCATCTTGTCTTCTTCCAGAAGCTCCAAGTGACGCAGGGCGACAGCGCATGCGGTCGCGTGACCGGCGTACGTTGCGCCATGGCGGAAAATGGGGGTCTCTTCGGTATCGCGGTAGAAACGCTCCCATATGCGAGGTGAGACGAGGACGCCGCCGAGCGGTGCGTAGCCTGAGGTGACCCCCTTGGCGAAGGTGATCAGGTCCGGCTCGACCCCGTAGCGTTCTACAGCGAACATTTCGCCGGTGCGGCCGAAGCCGGTGATGACTTCGTCGGCGATGAGCAGGATGTCGTTGTCTCGGCAGATCCGTTGCAGTCCTTCGAGGTAGCCGGACGTGGGCGGATTGACGCCGCCGGTACCTTGGATCGGTTCGGCCACGATCGCGGCGATTTTATCGGCACCGATCTCTGCAATGGTCTGCTCGACAGCGGTGATGTCGGCAGACGAGACGAGGGCGGTTTCCGGTACCAGTGACGGTGTGCCGTAGCCGTCGCGGTTGAATTGAAGTCCTGCAATGCTGGTGCCGTATGCGTGGAGCCCGTGGTAGGCGAACTCCCTGCTCAGGATCATTGTCTTCGTGGGGCGGCCCTCGGCTTGCCAGTGGCGCCGCGCGAGTTTGCAGGCCACGTCGATGGCGTCCGAACCCCCGCTGTTGAGGATGACTTTCGGGTTGATGATTGGTGAGAGCCCGGCCAGCACCTCGCCGAGCTCGACGGCCCGGTTGTTCAGGTATCGGCCGAAGACGTGGTAAGTCTCCAAGCGTTGCATCTGGGCATAGGCTGCTTCGGCGAGCTCGGGACGGGAGTGCCCCATATTGGCGTGCCACAGCCCGGCGGTGCCGTCGAAGAGCCGCTGCCCGTCGGCGGTGAACAGGTAGGAGCCCAGGGCCCGTTCGATGACGATCTGCCGGCCGAGTACAGACGGCATATGTGCCTGGGCGCTCCACAGAGCAGGACCGGGCAGGACCGGGTGAGCCTCAATGGCCATAGAAATCTCCTGGGTAATGAGTTGCGCCCGGGGGGCCGGCGCAGGAAGGAGCCGGCGCCCGAGCAGTCAGGCATCGGCATGGAACAGGGCCTTGATGGCGACTTTGTCGATCTTGTCGTTGGTATTGCGGGGCAAGCGGTCCATGACCAGCCATTGGGTGGGGATCTTGAACCGCGCCAGCCCCGAGGCACAGTGCTCGCTCAGCACCGCGCCGATATCGGCTCCCTCCGGGAAGTCGCCGACGATCGCAGCGGCGACGGCTTCGCCGTGGCTGGCGCTGTCGATGCCGACGACCGCGACCCCGGTGACATCCGGGTGCTGCGCGATTGTGGCTTCGACTTCGACCGGCGAAATATTGGCGCCCCCTCGGATGATCACTTCCTTGTTCCGGCCGACCACGTAACCCCAGCCCTCGTCGGTGATCTCGAACCGGTCGCCCATCGGCAGCCAGTCCTGCGGACTGATCTCGGGTTCCACGAGCAGCTCGGGGTCGAAGTAGCCCATGTAGTTACCCGCAGATCGAAGGTAGAGTTCCCCGGGCGCGGCGCCGCCGGCGTCGGGCTCTACTCGCGCCTGGACACCAGGGATTACCCGGCCGCAGGACCCTGGCATGGGATGGGGGTCGATGTATGGGTCGTAGCCGAAACCGGGCCGGCCCTCCGAGGATGCGTAGAGATCGAGGACCGGCACACCGAACATCTCTTCGAACTTGGCGAAAGCGACCTCATCGCGCCGCTCTCCCCCGCTGACGGCCATGCGCAGCTCCGGACCGAAGGGCCGCCGGCCCGTTGTCTCGCAGTAGTCGACGAGCATCCGGAAGTGGGTGACCACACCCATGAAGATTGTGACGCCGCGGCCTTCAGCCCGGTCGCAGAGCAGCGTTGGGCTGAAGCGGTCGAGCATAACCGCCTCGGCACCGCACATGAGTCCGGTGAGGTTTGCCGTCCCCAGGCCGTAGATCCAGGAGAATGCCGGCGGCGCGAGCAAGACATCACTCGAGTTGAGCCGCCACAAGCTGCCGTGGAGACGAGAGACCGCCATCTCGCCCTCGGAGCTGTAAAGCACGGGTTTCGGTGCTGCGGTCGATCCGGAGGTGAGTGTGATCAGGATCGGAGTGCGCTGGGTCCGAATCCTGGACAAATCCTTCGCTTCGCCGGTGTCCCAGGCGACGAGCTCGAATGGCCCCATCTGTTCGCCGGTGCCTCGGTGTCCGGTGCGGGCGAAGATTTCCGCGAAATCCGGATGGAGAAGGCCGACGGCGGGTTTGATCAGCCGCATCACGTGCTCGGCGTCGGCCTGCGTATAGCGATTGTTGACCGGCACGAAGATCATCTCGGCACGCGCGCACGCAAGCAGCATGATGTGATGCCACACGCTATCCGGTCCCACCAGGACGATCCGAGACCGCGGCGGGAGCCCGCGCGCGCGAAGCGCGGCCTCCACCGCGATGACCTGCTCGTGCAGTTCCCGCCACGTCCAGTTCCCGAAGCTGTCGGTGACTGCGTGCCGGTCCGGACCCGCCGTCAATCCCATGTAGAGGACTTCGTCGGCGAAACTACTCATACTCGGTTCCTTAGTCTCACTGAATCGGTTGACCGGATTCGCCGACGGTGGACCGGTCGCGCCGCAGACCCGGCCTCAGCACGAATCGCGGCGAGCCCAGCCGACGGCATCCTTCGGTCACCAGGGCAGCGGGCCGTCCTCGTTGAAGTACCCACCAGTCGGCGAGTCCTCGCCTTTCAAGGCCAGGGTGACCAGCGCCCGAGCGCCCTGCTCGACAGTGCGGGCGCCGAGACCGTGGTTCATCTCGGTGGCGACGTACCCGGGTGTGATCGCATTGATCTTGATATGGCGCAGCGCCTCATCGGCTTGGAATGCCTTGTTGTAATGCAAGGTGAGCATGTTCAGCGCCGCTTTGGACGTCGAGTACGGCGCACGCACGGAGTGATCGCCTCCGAAGTCCTTGTCCTCAGTGGTGAGTTTCAGCGATGCGGTGGTGCTCGATACGTTCACAATGCGGGGCGCCGGTGCCTGTGCGAGCAGCGGCAGGCACGCGTGGGTGGTCTCGGCAACACCGCCCACATTGGTGGCGAACGCTGCCTCGAGATCTTTGCCGGTGATGTCGGGTGGGAGGACCTCCACCATGCGTCCCGCGTTGTTGATGAGGATGTCGAGCCGGCCGTAGCGCCGGCGGATCTCCTCGGCAGCGCTGTGCGCGTTTCCGGACTCGTCACCTCGTGCCGCCACGTCCAGGTGAACCGCAGCGACCTCCGGGACATGGTCGGCGGCCGCCAACTGGGACTGGATCTCCTCGGCGGTTCGCTCGCCGGCGGCCAGATCCCGCGAACCGATCACGACCGTCAATCCCGCCTCGGCGAGTTGACGAGCCACCTCACGGCCGACCCCACGATTACCGCCGGTGACAAGGGCCACCCGCTGGTCATTGCTTCCCATTATTGCTCCCGAAAATCCTACGCATGGTGGTCAACTGCTTCGCCGTGCTCACGCCGGCTACGTGCTCACGAAATGTCGTCCGCTGCGGCGGTTTGCGCGAGGAACGCGTCGACGCGAGCCTCGGCCGACTCCCAGTCGAAGTAGTCGTACATCCGGCTGCGGGTGACGTGCGGCGGCCCCGCATAGAACAGTTCGTACTGATTGTTGCGGCTGGCCAACTCGGAGCCGACCAGACCCCACATGAGACGGATGAGCCGGTAGCGTCCCAGAGCGACGTCGAAATCGTCGGTGCGGTTGAGTTCCAGGAACAGCTTGCGCGTATACTCGTCGTCGAATGCGCCCACATCCGCCGGCTGCTGAAACGCGTGACTGGCCAGCAGCTTCCGCATCTCCGTCGCGAAGTCGGAGAAGTACTCCATCGACCAGTTACTGTTCGCATACATGAACTGGCGGTCCTGGGAAACAAAGCCGTGATCCCAGCGCTCCGGTCGAGCTTCCTGCGCGATCACGGACGCCTCCAGCATTTTCACCCGTGCTGCGAGACCTCCCAGGACACCTTGCACGGCCGGGTTGCTGGTGAAGTCCAGCGCCTCACCCAGGCGCTTGGCGGCCGCGAGCATGAAACGCATCTTGGCGAGCAGGCGGATATGTGCCTGCGCATTGCCCAGTGTGTGTCCCGGTGTCTCGACGAAAAGCCCGTAGCTGGCCTTCGGATCGTCCAGGACGAAAATTCGATTCCATGGAACGACGACATCGTCGAAGTAGATCGCCGCATCCGACTCGTCGAAGTCGGCGAGCGGGTCGTCGATCTTGCTCACGGCGTGGGCCGCGTACGGCTTACGCGAAAGGATCTTCACTCCAGGGTGATTGGCCGCGATACCGAAGCTGACTGCTACCGCTTCATCGCCTGGGCGCAGCGGCTGGGCGTTGCCAACCAAAATCTCATGGCAAAGGGCGCCGCCGGTGGCAAGCATTTTGAAGCCCCGTACGGTGACACCGGCGTCGCTGGTGTCTACCACCCGCATGGCGTTCTGCACGGCCGAGGACTTACCCGACTTGCTCCCCGCCGGCGGAAGGACGGCGAACGAAAGGTAGAGGTCGTTGTCGCGAATGTGGCGCCAGTAGTCGAGGAGGTTCTGGGCGTATTCGTCCTTTCCGGTGACTTCCGGACGGCATGCCATGCCCGTGACCATTGCCGCTACGTGGTCAGGGGAACGCCCGAAAAGACCGTTGCTCTCGTCCGCCCAAGCCGTGTGCAAGGTCCGCCGCAGGGCGAGATCTTCGCCCGAGCGCGGACGCAGGAAGTTCACACTCGTCTTCTCACCGGTCTCCGGTTCGACGTAGGACAGAGACGGATCAGAAGATGTCCGGTCGAACAGCCGAGCCACTGTCCTCGCCGAACCGCCGAAACCGCGGTGAGTCGCCACGTCGTCGATGAGATTCCCCCCGACATACACCTGCCGACCGTCCTGAAGGGAAGCCAGGTATTCATCACCCGTGCGAAGCATGAAGATCCGTCCTTTCCGAAAAAAGTGTGACTGTAGACCACCACTCGACCCGATCACCGGGTGCACACCTATAACTCGTTACGGTTTGCAGTGCGGAACAGTTACTCAGAAGCTGTATATGTTGTTAAGCATATGAACATGTCGCTCAGCATGTCAATAGTTGAATCGTACGCGCGTTCAGCATTGAAGGGCCCGTTTACAAGGAATCAACAAATCAATCGAGGACTCCTGGCTCCGAGCCCTCGTACGGAGATGCACGGCCGCACGTCCGAACTGACGGAATGGTGACTACGGTGCAGCAGAGTACATTCCGGCGCTGGATCACCGACCCCTCGATCCATCGGCGATCCAGCGCCGAGCCATTCACGAAGACACCGGAGCTTCGGCCACCGCAGACCTCGGGACCTCTTCATTCGGCAAGCGCGGCGAACCGGAAGAACTTGCCGAGCCCTCGGCCTTCTTCAGCACTGCCACGGCGCCGGCGCTGATGATCGCCGAGACCATCACCAAGGCAGCGACCGGAAGCCAGGAATCCGTCAGCCGAAAGAACTCGGTAAAAATCATCGGGGAAAACGCAGAACCGAGCACCCCGCCGATCGTGAGACCAAGGGAGATCCCGGTGTATCGCACCTTGGTTTCGAAGGCTTCACACAGCAGCGCGGCGTACGGCCCATACATGAAACCGCTCGAAACGCCTGCCATAACGAATGCGAGGACAACGACCGCCATGGACCCCGAACTCAGCATGGCAAAGAAGGGAATGACGGTTACGAAAGTGGCCGCATACCCCACGTACATGACCTTCTTGCGGCCGAACCGATCAGAAAGCCGACCCGAGAGCAATATCGTCACAAAGTACGTGAAGGAGAAAAGTAGCGTAGAAACGAGTAGCGAATTGTACGAATAGCCCACCGATTCGGTCCCATACGCCACACCGAAGCTGTAGGCCGCATAGAAGTAGAACCCCTGAGCGAGGAAAGCCAGAGCGCAGAGCAGGAGACTTACGGTGCGAGTCCGGAAGAGTGTCGCAAGCGGCACCGCGGCCTGATCGTTGCTCTTCTTGAGCTCGATCATGTCCTCGGTCTCCGGGATCCGGCTACGGATGAACAGGCCGATGCCGACCAACGCCACGCCGACCAGGAATGGTACGCGCCAGCCCCAGGACTCGAACGCCGCATCCGAGATCGTGGCCGACATTCCGAGGAAGCAGAGTGTAGAGAGCATGAGGCCCAGCGGCATCCCCGAAGAAGGAAAACTCGTGAGCCTTCCTTCTTTCCCGGGCTCGGCGTGCTCGTGAGTCACCAGCACCGCTCCGCCCCACTCACCGCCGAGCGCCAAGCCCTGCAGCAGCCGTAAGCCCATGAGCAGAATGGGCGCCCAGACTCCGATCGCGTCATAGCTGGGGACCAAACCGATACCGCAGGTTCCGATTCCCATGATGCTGAGCGTCATGAACAGGGCCGACTTCCGGCCCACACGGTCGCCGAGATGCCCGAATAGTGCGGCACCGAACGGACGCGCGACGAACCCCACAGCGATGCCACCAAAGGCCAGGATAGTGCCGACGAGCGGATCATGCGCGGGGAAAAAGACTTTGTTGAAGACCAGCGATGCCGCGGTCGCGTAGGCGAAGAAATCGAAATACTCGATGGTGGTACCGGTCAAGCTCGAAGCGATGAGCGTCCGGTCGCTGGGGGTTGATGGTGAGGCGGTCACGGGATTCCTACTTTTCTCTAGATGGCATGGAGCAGCCACACGACGTGGGCGCCCGGGCACCGCCGCCACCGCTTCGAAGAGGTGACGGCGGAGTCGTCGGTCGTGATAGCCAGTCACGCCGACCAGAGTTCACGCAGCCGCCGGCGCTACCCGCGCCGGATATGGACCCGAGGTATCAGGCCGTTAGCCGCAGAAACCTGCGTTGCAGGTAGAGCAGTGGATTCGCCGGACCCTCGCTGTTGCGGACGTGGGTTATACGGCCCACCAGTATGTGATGGGTGAACTGCGGAATACATTCGTCCAGATCGCAGACCAGAGTCGCGGTAGCATCCCGTAATGCGGGCATCGGCCACCCTGCCGGCCGGTCAAGGTACTCAGGGTCGATCAGCTTGCTCTGCCCCGGACGAGAAAGCTTGTACGCCAGATCCTCGGCACCTGCGGTCAGGAAACTGACCGAGAAGCGCCTGCGTTCGCAAATCGTGCGAAACGTCTGGTTCTCCTGATTGATCAGCGCGACCAGCGAGGGCGGATCGTCGGACAGTGACGAAATCGCTGTGGCTGTCATGCCATGCAATTCCCCCTCGTTGTCGCAGACCCCGATTATCCCGACGGTTGCCGCGACGCGCCCAAAAGCGTCCTGAAAATGTTGCTGGAGGTCGACCTGGACGCTCGTCATGCCGTAAACCTTCCACTGCGGGAGTGAGGAGCCATATCCAGGGACGCGGAGCGATGCATTGTCGACCGCCTTCGGCCGCGGATAGGAGCGGGTTCATGAGGGTTTTTCGACCAGGACTTGGCCGTGGAAATGGCGTGCAGCCATGAGGAGTAGTGCGTGCCGATACAGCGCATGAAATCACAATCCTTCCACCGTTGAGCGTGCTGGCTCCACGGCAAACCGGACAGTTCGCGGATAGGGGCCGCACCTCGGGAAGACTTCTTGTTCCATGCCAAGGGCGTGATGAGAATCATGCAGAAATCTGTGGAAGTACGCAAGACCTCTCGTGTTATCGACGTGAAAATTGCATGTTTCCAGCGTTAACGCAGTCCCTGGTTCGGGACACAGTCGAGTCACATGCCGCGGGCTGGTTCGAAGCCACAGGCCAGCCCTGCAAGCGTCTCCCCCTGTTGACCTATGTCGACTGACATGCGAACATGTCGACATGTCAATTCGGAGGTTGGCCGCACACCTCACTGGCGACAGAATCGGAGGGGACGAGTGAGTGACCCTGCACCGCCGGACTTCGATCGACTAGTTGTGGGCAATTCCGGTCGCCTCGATGTCGGTGGAGTACGCAGACATCAGATCGTGATGGCGGTACGCAATCTCATCGCGACCGAAGGTGCGGGCGCAGTCACCATCGCACGCATCGCAGCAGTCATGGGAACATCACGGGGAGTGGTGAACCACCACTTCAAGAACAAGGACGAGATTCTACGCGCCGCCCTGCGGAGCGCAGTAAAGGACGCCAGCGCCGCCACCGACCAGATCGTCGCGGAGGCAACAGATCTCGACAGCATCACCACACTGGTAGTCCGCCTCGCCTCGACAGGCAGCGACTGGTGGCCGATCTATATTGCCTTCCTCGCCGAGGCGACCCACGACCAATTCGCCAAGACGATGATCCAGGAAACCGACCAAATCTTCCGTAAAAACCTGGCACAAACCGTAGGCAACGAAGCCCGCGCGGCAGTGGTGCTCGCCTTGATGAAAGGGCTGGCACTCCAACGCGTCGCCGATGCCTCCTTCGATACGGATGGCGCTCTCACTGCCGCCGCTGAGTTGCTCGCCCCCTGGTGGGGAAACCGTCCGTCGACGAAACGGCCATGACATCCCAGCGAAGCCGAGCCGTACCTGCTAACAGGGTACGGCTCGGCTGGGTTCGGTCGATCTCGTAGCGAATTCACCACGAACTGCACCGAGCCGCGAGGGTTCAACGGCTTCTTACTGTGCGGGTAACTCTTTGGTTTGGATTGATACCCGCCGTCACGGCGACGCTTGGCGAGAGCCCGGCACTCGCGGCTCGGCGATGCATGCCGCTACCGGCCTGACCGTAACCGACCACGCCGGTCGGGCGGTCTTCGCCTAGAACCATTAGGCCACAAACACGGTATTGCCGATGTGGTCTTGCCTTCCAATTCTTGTTGGGCCCGCCAGGAGGGGCTACGGCACAGAAGGCATGCGATCTCAGGAGGCGTGGGCCCATCATTCGGGTATGTATACCAATTCTTCGGCACCGCTCAACTCGGCTCGCCACCACCTCCCATAGACGTCCGCTCCACCTCGGTGCTTCGAAAGGTCAACGACCCATGCACGACATCACAATCGAGTTCGATGTCCCCGTTCCCATGCGCGATGGGGCAGTGCTGAGGGCCGACGTGTATCGGCCGACCGGGGATGGTCCCTTCCCGGTCCTGGTTACGCGCCACCCCTACAACAAGCAGAACCTGTACGATGGCCAGCTTGACACCAGGGCGATGGTGCGCGCTGGTTACATAGTCGTGCACCAGGACACACGCGGTCGGTTCGCATCAGGTGGCGAGTGGATTCCGTGGAAGCACGAACGCACGGATAGCTACGACACAATCGAGTGGGCCGCCGTGCTGCCGGGCAGCAATGGCAAGGTGGGCATGTTCGGTGGTAGCTACCTAGGCAGCACGCAATGGAGCGCAGCCATCGCTGGTGCGCCCCATCTGACTGCAATCGCACCCATCACGACGTGGAGCGACCCGGAAGACGGTCTCTTGTTCCGTGGCGGCGCGATCGAGTTCGGCACCAACACCTACTGGGGTTTCCTGACGGGTATCGGCCAGATACCAAAAGCGGGCCTGACCCCTGCAGACACCTCGAATCGCTTGGCGTCGGCTGAGCGCGACCACGACAACCTGACGACGCAGGGCTATTGGCAGCTTCCTGTGGGAGCTCTTCCCGTCCTGAAGGCGACCGGTCAGCCCGACCTTGGAGTCGGCCGCGCACTTACTGACCCATCGGCGATGGAGGAGTCGCGCGTGTGCTCCAGGTACGACAGCATCGACATCCCGAGTCTCGGATTTGCCGGGTGGTACGACGTCTTCCTGCAGGGCTCGCTCGACAACTATGTCGGCATGCGCAGCCGCGGCCGTGTCGCCCGCCTGATCGTCGGTCCGTGGGACCACAACAGCTTGGTCGCTTCCTTCAAGGGCGGACAGGTAGGCGAAGTCAACTACGGACTCTCGGCCCTCACTCCCGGCGGCAATACCGTTACGAGCCTGCAGCAGGACTGGTACGACCACTGGCTGAAGGGGATGCCCGCGACCGATGCGCACGAATCGGGCGTGCTGCTGTTCGTGATGGGGATCAACCAGTGGCGCGCCGAGGATGACTGGCCGCCGGTGCGAATCGTGGACACCCCGGTCCACCTCGGCGAGGGCTCGACGCTGTCGTGGGGTCCGCCGGAGACCGAGAACGCCGAGCTGGAGTTCACCTACGACCCAGCCGACCCTGTGCCCACATGCGGGGGAAACCTGGTGATGGCGACCGAGTACCCCGCCGGCCCTTTCGACCAGCGCGATATCGAGTCGCGCGACGACGTACTCGTTTTCACCGGCGAACCGCTCGACGACGATATCGAGATCACCGGACGAGTCCGCGCGACGATCTTCGCCTCCACCGACGGGCCCTCCACCGACTGGGTGGTGCGCCTGTGCGAGGTCGACACCGACGGGGTCTCACGCAACATTGTCGACGGCATCCGGAGGGTGCAGACCGAGCCCGGCCGCGTCGACGAGGTGCACATCGACCTCTGGTCCACCTCGATAGTCGTCCCGGCGGGGCACCGCCTCCGAGTGCAGGTGACCTCGAGTAACTTCCCTCGCTGGGATCGTAACCTCAACACCGGCGAGCCCGTGACCGACTCAACATCCATCCGGATTGCGCAACAGCGCATCTACCTCGACCGCTGTCGGCCGTCGCGCATCGTCCTGCCGGTCGCACCGAAGTAGGTCCGCTTCTACGGGGTGGAGGCTAGGGGCCACGGCCTCCACCTCGTTCTGCCCGGGTGGAGCGCGCGGCGGAAACGGGCACGCGCTTAGCTTCTGCTTCCAAGAATCAGTGCTCCACAGCATTCACTCCCGCCCGACGAAACAGACACCACACCGAGTGCACATCCCCGGCCAGCAACACGTTGACCGCAAGAGTCAGGTCGATCGCCGGCATCTGCTGTACCTCGCACCCGGCAATGGTCATGGTTCGCTTCGTGCGAATCGGTTCGGGTCCACCGGCTGCTGATCCTTCGGGAGCTTTTCCACGACCAGCAGATACGATTCCGTCACCAGATCGTCGACCAGCTCCGCGTCGATGTCATCGCCCGGGGTCAAGGTGATCCAGTGCCGCTTGTTCATGTGATAACCCGGCGCGATGTGCTCGTAGGACTCCCGCAGCGCCACTGCCTCACCCGGCTCGGCCTTCACCGTCACCATGGGCTCACCGGTCACCTGTGTGAGCAGCATGAACACCTTGCCACGGACTTTGAAAACATCCCAATCCGGACCGAACGGGTGTTCCAGACTCGCACCGGGTAGCTCTCGGGCCCGAGCCGCCGCCCGCTCCTGCTGTTTCGTTCCCCTCATACGAAAGGCCTTTCGGTTCACAGATCGCCGATCGGCACACGTGTTCAGCGTGGCCGCGAGATTCCGAGGGTACGGTTTCACTCTCCGGTCGACGGCGCCTGAGGTTGTATCGTATCCACCACTATCTCCGCCGACACAGTCCCCGGAATTGCTGCGACGGCGACGGGGGTGCTCACTGCAGTACCTTTCCAGGGTTGAGGATGCCGCGTGGGTCCAGAGCTTTCTTGATTGCGGTCTGGATGGCCTGGACCGGTTGGGGTAGTTCCCGGGCGAGTCCGTTCATCTTGAGTGTGCCGATACCGTGTTCGCCGGTGATGGTGCCGCCGAGTCCGAGCGCGACGTCCATGATTTCCTCGAATGCCCGCTGGGCTCGCGTCTTTTGTTCGATGTCACCGGGGTCGGTGACGATGAGCGGGTGCAGGTTCCCGTCACCTGCGTGGGCGATGGTGGCGACCAGGGTGTCGTTGCGGTGGGCGATCTCCTCAACCGCGGCGAGCATGGTCGGCAGCTGGTCTTTGGGTACGCAGACGTCCTCGGTGAGGACATCGCCGAGGCGCTCGACCGCGGGGTAGGCGAGTTTGCGAGCAGCGAACAGCGCCTCGGCTTCAGCCGGATCATTTGACCTATCCGCCCAGGTGGCACCGGCGGCGGTGAAACAATTCAGGATCGCGTCGGCTTCCCGGTCACCGCTGTCACCGGATAGGTCGGTACGGGCCAGGAGAAGGACATTGGCATCGTCGGACAGGCCCATTCGTTTCCACTGGTCTATTGCTCGGAGGCAGTGGCGGTCCATCAGTTCCAAGGCGGCGGGGGTCAGCCCGGCGCGGGCGACGGCACGGACAGCATTGCCTGCGCCGACGGTGGTGTCGAAAGAACCGACGATTGTTGTCGGCGGCGGCTGCAGTGGGCGTAGTCGGACGGTGATCTCGGTAACGAGAGCGAGAGTGCCTTCGGATCCGGTGATCAACCCCGCGAGATCGTAGCCGGCGACTCCCTTTGCGGTGCGGCGACCGACTCGGGTGAGTTCGCCGGTCCCGGTGACTATTTCGAGGGCAAGTACATAGTCCTTCGTGACTCCGTATTTGACGCAGCACAGTCCGCCGGCGTTGGTGGCGACGTTCCCTCCGAGGGTGGACCAGGCGGAGCTGGCGGGGTCGGGCGGGTACCAGAGTCCTTCGCCGGCGCAGGCGGCGCGTAGGTCGTCGTTGACCACCCCGGGTTCGACAACAGCGAAGCGTTCCAGGGTGTCGATCGTCTTGATGCGGTTCATTTTCTCGAACGAGATCACGACCGATCCCTCGACGGCGTTCGCGGCGCCGGCCAGGCCGGTGCCCGCGCCTCGGGCGACGACGGGGACGCGGTGCTCATAGCAAGCGCGGACGGTCTGCTGCACCTGTTCGGCGGTTGTGGGGCGCACCAATGCCACCGGAGTTCCGTGCGCCGCCCAGCTCGCCTGGTCGCGTGAATAGGTTTCGAGAACGGAGGGGTCGGTCGTGGTGCACGACTCGGGAAGGTCGGCCAGAAGGGGGGCCGGTGAGGGGTCTGTTGTCAGGGGGCGGGTCATGCGAAACCTCGGGAGGCGAGTCCGCCGTCGACTGCCAGGCAGACTCCGGTGATATAGCTTGCGTCGTCGCTTGCCAGGAAACGTGCCGCGGCGGCGATCTCCCACACGGTTCCCATACGTCGCATGGGGGCCATCGCGTGGCGGGCTGCGACCATCTCGTCGGCGTCGGTGTATTGCCCGGCGATCTGGCGGTAGATCAGGGGGCTATCGATGAGGCCGGGCATGATGGCGTTGATGCGGATGCCGTGGGCGGCTTCGTCCACGGCCAGTGTGCTGGTCAGGTGATTGAGGGCGGCTTTGGTCGCGTAGTAGGAGCTGTAGGGCAGTCCGGTGTGGCGGATTGCGGCCAGCGACGATGTGTTGATGACCGCGCCGGTTTTCGCGGTGCGCATATGTGGCAGCACGTATTTGCAGGAGCAGAAGACGCTGGTGAGGTTGATATCGAGCGCGTTGCGCCACTCCTCGGTGGACAGACTCACCGGGTCCCCCATTTTTGTCACGCCGACGTTGTTGTGCACGACGTCGATGCGATCGTGGCGACGGATAGCGGTGTCGACGGCAGCGGCCACCGAGGTCTCGGATGTGACGTCGACCTGGACCGCGGCGGCCAGACCGCCGTCGGCGGTGATGTAGTCGGCGGTTCGGGCCGCGGCGGCGGGATCGATATCGCCGCAAAGGACAGTCGCTCCGGCGCGAGCGTAGGTGAGTGCTACAGCGGCGCCGTTACTCCAGCCGTCGGGTGCCGTACCTGCACCGAACAGCAGAGCGATCTTGCCTTCGAGTGGTCGGCCGGCGGTGGTGTCGCCCGGCGGGGCTGTCGATCGTAGGGTGTCGGTCATCGAGAAGTCCTGATCTGTTCGGATAAGGCGAGTTCGAAGGTCATCGCGACCGGGTTGCGGCCACGGACGACGGATCCCGCATACACGTTTCCGTCGATGCCGACTGCCGCACAGGATAATTGAGCCTCTGCGCGGCCGTCGGAGCCGGTGGTGACCGCTCCGTCGAGGTACATCACTTCGGTGGCCGGGCCCGGTGCCGTGACGATGTGTTCGCCTTGCGTGAGGGTGGCTCCGACGAAGGAGCCGATCTTGCCGCGCACGACGGCGTGCCGGAAACGGTGGGTTTCGGCGAGGTGTTCGACGGCGGCGACGATATCGACGTTGGGGTGGATGCGTGCCACCACCGAGCGCAAGCCGCCCGCCTGTGCAGGATCGGTGTGTACTCTCATCGGTTGTGGCTGGAACACCGGGAAGTTGATCTCCGGGTCCGGGGTCACGGTCATGGCGACATCGGCCGTGGCATAGAGATCGGCCAGAACACCGGCGCCCAGTATCACCGAATCCGGAATGAGGTGTCCGGCGCGCATGATGCCGTCGGCGCCGACGAACATCGCGTGGCAGTGCGCGAATACGTGGCCGTCGCGTTTGCCGATGGTCACGCCGCCACGAATGAAGGCGGCGGGGCCGTGGCCCCGGCGGGGGTCACTGAACGTCGCGACGCTGGTGCCGGCGTGACAGATCGAGGGGATGTAGTAGTCGAAATCGGTGAACGTTCCTCCACGAAGTTCACCGAAGGCACTGGTGAAGCCTCTCGCGAACACGGCCTCGTGCAGCGCGGGCAGTAAGGCTGCACCTTCGGGCAGTTCAGTGGCGATGTGGTGCAGGGTGGCCGGATAGTCGTCCACGCGCCGTGCCGCGGGTGGACCGGGATGTTCGAGTTGCGGTACACCGGCGAGCGGGGTGGTGTCGGGCATGGTCATGACCGGACCTCGTTCGGCCACAGTCCCAGCCGGACGAACTCGCTCCGCAGTAGGTTCGTGGTGACCTTGCCGTATCCGGAAGTGGGTAGCGCGGGGGCGAACTCGATACGTTTGGGCGCCTTGTACCGGGCCATGTTCGATCGGCACCATTCCAGGAGTTCGTCGGTGCTCAGCGCCGAACCGCGCCGGAGCACGCAGAGGGCGTATCCGACTTCTCCCCAGGTCGGGTCTGGGGCGCCGACAACTCCGGCGGCGACGACATCGGGATGTTTGAGCAGCTTCTCCTCCACCTCGCGGGGGTCGATATTCGAGCCGCCGGAGATGAACATGTCGGATGCGCGGCCGGTGATGTACAGCAGGCCGGTCTCGTCGAGGTATCCGAGGTCTCCGGTGCGGAACCAGCCGTTGCGGAAGGCTTTTCTGTTGGCTTCGGGATTGTCGAGGTACCCCGCGAACACCGCAGGGCCGCAGGCGCAGATCTCGCCGCGCTCCCCGGTGGGCAGCTCGCGACCTTCCTCGTCCTGGATACTGATCGTCATTCCGGTACGGACGTGGCCCGCGGTGCCGATGCCATCGGGTTCGGGTGTGGTGCCGTGCAGGTCCGGAGGCAGGACGGTGATGTTTCCGGTGACCTCGCACAGTCCGTAGTACTGGACCAGGACCTGCCCGAGAACGTCCAGCGCGATTCGCTGGTCCCGCGAGGACATCGGGGCGCCCGCGTAGATCACGTACCGCAGGCTGCTGGTGGCCGGGTCGTGGTCCTGGGCGGCTTGGACGAGTTTGTTCAGAATCGTCGGAACAGTGAACATGGTCGAGATCCGGTGGCGGTCGATCAGGCGCCATGCCTCACCGGTGTCGAGGTGATCGCTGGTCGTCAGCACGATCGCCGCACCGCGTGCGACGTGTGTCAAGGCGTGTACTCCGGCACCGTGCGACAGCGGCGCCAGCACCAGCGTGGCGTCACAGTCGGTGAGATCGGGCATCAGGTCGCACAGATGGTTGGTGACCACGAACGCCATCTGATCGTGCGTGAGCACGGCAGCCTTGGGACGCCCGCTGCTGCCCGAGGTGAAGAAGTACCAGGCGGGTGTCCCCACATACACCGGCGCGTTTCCGGCACGGGCGGTGGCAGCGTGTTTGTCGATCAGCTCTGCCACATGGGCGGTGCCGAAATCGGCGGCCTCCGGATCGTCACCGATCGCCCAGATCTCGTACGGTTGCAGGGCTTCGGCGTGGGCGCCGCAGGTGTCGTGACAGATCACCAGGTCGGGTCCGACCTGGTCGGCGAGCGGGACCACATCGTCGGGAACGAGTTTGCAGTTCGTCGGGACGATGACCGCGCCCAGCCGCCAGGTCGCGAACATGACCGTGAGCGTGTCCAGGCAGTTGGGGCTGTGTAACAGCACCACCGAGCCTGCGGCGAGCCCGTGCTTACGCATGGCAGCGGCCAGGGCATCGACCCGGTCGTCGAACTGCGACCATGTCCATGTGTGCCGGCCGCGGACGACGGCGGGGCGGTCGGGCAGCCGGGTCGCGGTATGGGTCAGCATGGCGGCCAGGTTCGTGGTGCGCTGCCGATCTGGCACCGAGGTGGTGGCTTCGGTGGTTGTGTTCATGCTCCTCACCACCTCTCCAGAACAGACGCGTAGTTGGTGACGGCGGTACCGCCCATATTGAAAACTGCACCCAGATCGGCGGTGGAGAGCTGGAAGGTTCCGGCTTCGCCGGTCAGCTGCATGGCCGCGATCGCGTGCATCGACACCCCGGTCGCGCCGATCGGATGGCCTTTGGCTTTGAGTCCGCCCGAACGGTTGATGGGCACCTTGCCGTCGGGCATGGCCAGCCCCGCATCGACCACCTCGTGTCCGCGGCCGCGTTCGGCCAATCCGAATACCTCGTACTGGATCAACTCCGCGATGGTGAAGCAGTCGTGGGTTTCGATGAAGTCGAAGTCGGTGGTGGCGGCCGAGGCCTGTGCGAGCGCTTGGTTCCAGGCGCGGCGGGCGCCGGCGAACTCGATCGGGTCGCGGCGGGACAGTGGCAGGAAGTCGTTGGCATGCGCGCGGGCGCGGAACGACACACGTCGTGGGGCGGTCTCGGCGCGGTCGGCGCTGGTGATCACCAGTGCCACTGCGCCGTCGGAGATCAACGAGCAGTCAGTGCGCCGTAGTGGTTCGGCCACATAGGGGTTCTTCTCGGAGACCGTGTTGCAGAAGTCGAAGCCGAAGTCCTTGTGCAGCTGGGCGTAGGGGTTGCTCATACCGTTGTGGTGGTTCTTGGCGGCGATGGCCGCCATGGCCGCGCTCGGATCCCCGTAGCGTTCTGCATAGGCGCGGGCTATTCCCGCGAAGACGCCTGCGAAGCCGCCGGTGACGTTCGATTCCTCGGGCCGGTAACAACCCGAGAGCAGGATCTGCCCCGCGCGGGGAGTGTCCACTGCAGTCATCTTTTCCGCGCCGATGACCAACGCGACCTCACCGCGGCCGGAGTCGATGAAGTCACAGGCGGCGTAGACGGCTGCACTCCCTGTACCGCAAGCGTTCTCGACGCGCATGGCGGGGGTGAACTGGAGCTCGGGCATCGACAGCGACACCAGTGATGCCTGGAAGTCCTGGTCGGAGAAGCCGTTGTTGTAGACGCCGACGAAGATACCGTCGACCTCGCCGGATTCCACTTGCGCGTGGCCGAGGGCGGATGGAACGACGGAACCGATCAGCGAGGTCACGTCGGGCTCGTCGAGCCTGCCGAATTTCGAGTGTCCCCATCCGATGATGGAAGTCCGAGAGGTCATATTCACTCCGTGCTGAATCGGGCCGCGAAACAGGCGGCGGCCGGTGGTTAAAGGTTTGCCGGTTGAGTGCGCAGGGTGGGTGCGAGCCGGGCCGCTTCCTCCTTGAGCAGGATCGCCAGCCGGGCTTGCCGCTCCGGGCCCAGCCGCGAGCTGATCGCCGCGATACTCAGGGCGAGAGCGGGTTCACCGTGGGAATCGAGCACCGCGATTCCGATCGCCCACGACTCGGGCACGACCATGCCCTCGTTGACTGCGATACCGCCGCGACGCCGGGTTCGCTCAGCCTGCTCGAGCAACCGGTCGGGAGTGAGATCGGGGTAGCGCTGAGCCAATTCGGGGGCATTGGCTGCCATGACACTGGAGGCCACCTGCGGCGGCAACGCGGCCAGCAACGCCATACCGTGCGCACCGACCCCGAGCGGATAGCGGTCACCGGCCTGCAGTACATGGCTGCGAATGGGCCAGGTGCCCTCCTCCCGGTGCAGGCACACCGAATGGGTGCCCCGACGCACCGAGATGAAAGCCGCGTCCTCGGAGATCTGGGCGAGCCGCACGACCGAGGCCAACGCTTGTTGTTGCAGGCCGTGGCGGCGCTCTGCGGCGCTGCCCACCGTATGGGCTTCCGGTCCGAGGAGGTAGCGGCGATCGTCCGCCTGTTCGAGATAACCGGTGCTGACGAGCTCCGACAGCAACCGGTGCACCGTCGGCTTGCTGAGCCCACTTTCGGAGGCCAGCTCCGCCAGCGACAGTCCGCCTTCCCGATCGAAGCTCGCCACCATCGACAGCAAATCCAGCGCACGACGCACACTCTGCGAGCCCGGAAGGGCGCCGCCACCGGCCCGACCGGCCTCCGGTCCGCTGGAGTCGTTCCGCATAATGAAATCTCCCTTGTGCGCGCTTGGCGCCTTTCATCTGGAAGTACGGCCGATCGGCCTGGCTTAGACAGTAAAAGGTGATCCAGATCTCGGTCAACCGTTCCATAATATGGATCGCTTTCCTGGGCGTTTGGCGCATTGCTTGACGTTCAGTGCGAGTGGGGATCACAGTCGAACCGGAGCGTGACCCAGATCACGTGGCCGGTCTACCGGAAGCCAGTCGGTGTACAGCCCGCAGGTGCAGCTCCGGTCCCTTGTGCGAAATGAAAGACAGGATCCGCAATGACTACGACGTCCGCGGCCGAACGTGCGCCCCGCATCGACTT
Source organism: Nocardia carnea (assembly GCF_029868325.1). Taxonomy (GTDB): domain Bacteria; phylum Actinomycetota; class Actinomycetes; order Mycobacteriales; family Mycobacteriaceae; genus Nocardia; species Nocardia carnea_C. The sequence goes on along the minus strand of NZ_JARWNW010000200.1, from coordinate 2,443 downwards.
CCGACAACTCCGGTGGTCGCGAGTCGGTATCCCGCTGTTCGTGACCTACTTCATCTGTTTCATGGACCGGACCAACATCAGCGTCGCCTCGCCACATATGGCCGACGAACTGCAGTTGAGTTCGGCCGCCATGGGCTTGGTGTTTTCGGCCTTCTTCTGGGGCTATGTTGCCAGCGGAGTTCCCGCCGGCGCCTGGGCCGGCAAAGGCCACGCCAAATCGATCATCGTGGTGTGCATGGCGGTCATCGGTGTGTCCGCGGCACTGACCGGGGTCGTACACAACCAGCCCGTTCTGATGGCGGCACGGATCGTTCTCGGGCTGGCCGAAGGCGCGATCTTCCCCGCATTCGCCGTCATGTTCATCAGCTGGTTCCCCTCCCGGGAACGCGGGCTGGCCGTCGCACTGACGATGTATACGGTGCCACTGTCCTCGGCCGTCATGGCTCCGATGTCGGGGTGGCTGATCGAGGTCACCAACTGGCGCGCGATGTTCGTGATCCAGGCTGTTCCCGCGCTGCTCGTCGCGGCCTGGCTGCACTTCTCGGCGACCGAGAAACCCGAAGAACACCCGCGACTCAGCGCCGAGGAACGCGATTACATCCTGGCCACCCGCACCGTCGCGACCACCGACGACTCGACCCTGCTGCAGGTATTCGCCCGGCCGGTGGTGTGGCTGCTGGCGGTGATCTACTTCTTCTGGGTCATGGGCGTCTACGCCCTGACACTCTGGCTGCCCACCGTCATCGGCGACCTCACCGGTCAAGGCTCGTTACTGGTCGGCGCACTGACCGCGATCCCGTTCCTCGTAGGCACCCTCGCCATGTATCTGGCCACCAAACGCGCCGTCGCAAGCGGGCGATCGCTCGGCTCCTACATCGCGCTGCCGGTCGGAATCAGCGGCACCGCCATGATCGTTCAGCATTTCGTGCATGCCGGCGCGATACTCAGCTTCGCGTTGCTCGTCGTCGCCGCCGGATCCATCTACGCGGCCCTCGCCCTCTGGTGGACCTGGGTGATGCAGATCGTCCCGCGCAACCAAGCCGGAGCCTCCGTGGGATTCGTCAACCTGTGCGGCAACTTCGGCGGACTGGTAGGCCCATTGCTGATCGGCCTGGTTGCCACAGCCGGCAACACCGCATCGGGCTTCTGGATCATCGGGGTGGGGGTCCTGCTCGCCGCACTGATCGTGGCGATCGTCGATTCCCGCCGCACCACGCCCCAGGGCGAGTCCGAAACATCCGCCGCAGAGCCCGCGCACACGCCACGCTGACCAACGACGTTCCCGCTCGACGCGGCCGTTCCAGCATATGGCCGCAAAAAGGCTGAACATTCCCAGAGCCCGGCCTCCGATTCGCCATCTACCCACCTCCACGAAAGCGCAGGAAACAACGATGAACAAAAAACGCGTCGCCCTGATCACCGGATCGGGGGCCGGGATCGGCGCAGCCATCGCCCAGCGCCTGGGTGAGCACGGACGGCACGTGATGGTGGCCGACCTGAACCACGATGCCGCCGAGAAATTGGCGACCGACATGGCCGGCCGCGGTTTGAGCGCGGAGGCCCTGACGATGGACGTCGGTGACCGGGACTCGATCGAGGCGACCTTTCAATGGGTCTACGACGCCCACGGTCGCTGCGACATCCTGGTCAACAACGCCGGCATCGCCAAGACCCTGCCCTTCCTCGATTACCCCGACGACCATTGGGAAGCAACCCTGACAGTCAACCTCACCGGAGCGTTCCGCTGTGCACAGCAGGCAGCGCGGCTCATGCTCGAACAGCAATGGGGACGCATCATCAACATCGCCTCCATCAGCGGAATGCGCGCCGGCACCGGACGCACCGCATACGGCACATCGAAGGCAGGCCTGATCGGACTGACCCGGCAGATCGCCGTCGAGCTGGCTCCGCACGGGATCACCGCCAATGCCGTCGCACCCGGACCCATCGATACACCGCTGGCGCGGGCCGTGCATACCGCAGCCACCCGCGAGGCCTACGACCGCCTCGTACCGGCCCACCGCTACGGCAGCCCCGATGAGGTCGCCGCCGCCGTGGGCTTCCTCGCCTCCGATGACGCGGCGTACATCAACGGCCACGTGCTTCCCGTCGACGGCGGGTTCATCGCCGCTGGGATGCTCAGCGACTGAATCTAGCGTGTTCGACAGGCCAGTCGAACCCAATCCTTCTGTTGCACTACGCAACAACGGACCGAACCTACACCAGCGCTATCCCTGCGCTGGCCCGTCACGACCGAGAAGGCAACAACGTGAACAACGTACACAGCACAGAACCCATGACCGTCGAGATGTTCTACGACGACGATGCCGACCTGTCGATCATCCAGGGCCGTAAGGTCGCGGTGATCGGTTACGGCAGCCAGGGGCATGCGCATTCGCTGAGCCTGCGCGATTCCGGCGTCGAGGTCCGCATCGGCCTGAAA
>NZ_JARWNW010000199.1 GCF_029868325.1 Nocardia carnea | reverse complement strand
CGCAGCTTTTGGGTTTTTAGCGTGTTTTTTCTGTTTCGGGGGGGGGGGTTGGTGTTTGGTTGGGAGTGTTTTTGGGGGGGGTTTTGTTGTTTGGGTTTTTTTTTTTTTGGTTTGGGGGTTTTTTGGTGGTGGGGGGGGGGGCCCCCCCCCCCGCCCGCGCCCATGGCGCCGGTCACCGTGTGCTTGACCGAATCCTCGGTTTCGAAGAATTTGTGGAATCCGAGTTTCTCCAGCTCACGGCGCAGATCCGGGACCGGGTAGTCGGGCAGCAGGACGGTGGCGTCCTTGTTGACGTACTCCAGCAGATGAGCGGCGTCGAAATGGTCGCGGTGCAAATGGGAAACGTAGAGGAAATCGCAGTTCCCCAGTTCCTCCCAATCGAGCTGGGTGTTGTCCGGGAACGGGAACCAGGAACCGAAGTACGCGGGGTTCACCCAGGGATCGCATAGGATCGTCCCGGCCGCGGTCCGGATATGGAATCCCGCATGTCCGACGCTGGTGATCTGCACGTGCTCGCTCCTCTTGACCGATTGCAGGCTTCCAGGGTAGTGGCTCAGGACGAGATTTCCCCGATGCAGTAGCCGTTGTCACCATCTGCGAGGACAAATGTCCGATTCTGCGTGACGCCCGAGGCATTTGTCACCGGCGCTGTCACCGACATATATCCCGGGGTCAGCTGCTGGGAACTGATCTGCTGATCGGTGAAACCGGTGGTTCCGGTGAGCATGCCGGGGTTGTTCGCCAACGGCGCGGGCACCGGCGCGCCGGTGGCCTGGGGATCCCAGGTAGCCGGATTCGCCGCGCAGACCAACGGATATTCGGCTTCCTGATCGTCGGGGTGCAACGGCTGACCGACGAGCCGGGCCAGGTAGCGGCGCACGGTGTGCCGGGCGTCGGCGGCATCGTGCGCCGGTTCCACGCCGGCGGGGAACACGCGGCCGCAGGCATATCCGGACGCCACCCGATCCCGCTCGGCCGTGACACTCGTCACTCCGTCTGTCCAGGTGAGGGTTCCGTCGGTCGCCGTACCCGGCTGGGCCAGCGCACTGAGCACGGCATCGGGGTCGGCGTACATGGTCTGCGCGGTGAGGGGCGGGATGGTCCAGCAGGCCTCTTGGAGGGTCGTGAGATCACCGGCACGCAGGTCGACGGCGAAACGTTGCAGTGCGGGAGCAGCCTCCGGAACCCCGGGCACCTCGCCGACCACCGGTGCGTCCGCGGGGATCGGCGGCAGTGTGGGCGAAGGCGCCACGGCGGTGGCGGTAGCCGTCGGCGCGGCGCCGGTATCGGTATCGGCCGACTCGGTGACCGGATCGTCGACCGGGATACCGGAGACCGAATCACATCCGGTGGCCAGCAGCAGACCGGCCGCGGCCAGCCCGAGCACCGCCGACCGGCCCCGGCGGCGGCGCGGTGCGGCACCGGCGCCGAGATCGTCTGCACGGCGCGGTGCGGTTGCGCGGCCGGGTCGGCGCGACGGTACGGGGCGGACGCGTTCCACTTCGACGATCACCTTTCCTGCGGTACATACCGGTTCGAACAGGGCCCGCCGGGCGTGCTTTCGCGGGCCGGGCGGCGCCGGTCATCATGGCAGCGACTACGCTAGCGGACTTGTGGATCCCGTCTACCGGACTGTCATCGGGCTGGCCCGGACCGTCTTCTTCCTCGAGGGCCTGAAATTCACCGTCACCGGCGACGAGAACATTCCCGCCACCGGCGGTGCGGTGCTCGCGGTCAACCACACCGGGTACATGGATTTCACCTACGCGGGCCTGCCGGTGCGTACCCCCAAGCGCTATATCCGGTTCATGGCCAAACACGAGGTCTTCGAGAACAAGATCTCCGGCCCGATCATGCGGGCCCTCAAACATATTCCGGTCGACCGCACCGCCGGCGCCGACTCGTACCAGGCCGCCGTGAACTATCTGCGCCGCGGCGAACTCGTCGGCGTGTACCCCGAGGCCACGATCAGCCGCAGCTTCGAGATCAAACAGCTGAAATCGGGTGCGGCCCGGATGGCCCTCGAAGCCGATGTGCCGATCATTCCGATCGTCATCTGGGGTGCGCAGCGCGTGTGGACCAAGGGGTATCCGAAACGGCTCGGCCGCACCAACACCCCGATCTCCATCGCCGTCGGGGAACCGATCCGGCCCTATGAGCCCGCAGCCGAACTCACCGCCGAACTGCGTTCCACGATGCAGCGGCTGCTGCACGGGTTGCAGGAGAACTACCATCACGAACCCGGCGCCTACTGGGTTCCCGCGCGGCTCGGCGGCAGTGCCCCTACCCTGGAAGAAGCCGACGCGATGGACGCCGCCGAGGCCGCCCAGCGAGCCGCCCACAAACGCGGCGGCGACGGCGCGGCGGACGCATAACCACTGCGAGGCGTTACCGGGAGCGGGTATATCCGCAGGTAGTGAGCAGGAGTCGCGATGGCGCGGGAGCCAGTTTTCGATATTCTCGCCGGGCTGGTGCATACGGTGTGCTTCGCCCAGGGCTTGCGGGTGGATATCCGCGGCCAGGAACATATCCCACGCGCCGGTGGTGCGGTACTCGCGGTGAACCACACTTCCTACCTGGATTTCATGCAGGTCGGGGTGGTGGGGCGCAGGTCGGGCCGCAATGTGCGGTACATGATGAAAGCCGAACTCGAACACGGCATCGTCGGTTTCCTGATGAAGCACTGCAAGGCGATCGGCGTGGACCGCACGGCGGGCGCGGAATCGTTCGGGCGCGCGGTCGAGGCGCTACGCGAGGGGGAACTGGTCGTTGTCTATCCGGAGGCGACCATCAGCCGCAGTTTCGAACTGAAGGAATTCAAATCGGGTGCGGCCCGGATGGCCCTGGAATCCGGTGCGCCGATCATTCCGCTGGTCATCTGGGGTGCACAGCGAATCTGGACCAAGGGATTTCCCCGCCGGCTCGGCCGGCACAATTTCCCGATCAATATCCGGATCGGCGAACCGCTGGAAGCCACGGGTTCGCCCGACGAGGTAACCACCGCGCTGCGCACTCGGATGAGCGATCTGCTGACCGCGGCGCAGGACGGCTACCCGATGCCCGCCGGTGAGCCGTGGGTACCGGCCCGATCGGGCGGGAGCGCCCCGACCCTCGAACAGGCCGCGGTACTGGAGGCCGAGGAGTACGCCCGCCGGCATACCCCACGCCCCTAGCCCGAAGGCCGCGCGACGGGCTCGGCGAGATCTCCTACGGCATCCCCGACCGGCCGAACCTCGGCTCGCCGTTCCGGCAGCTCGGCACCGGTCGGCGTTCGCTGCGATCCGGTGGATGAGCTGTCCACACTCGTCCACAGCGATCTCTATGCCGGCGGGTCCGCCGCTTCCTGGCTCTCCGCTGCGCTCATCGCCCTGACCGGGCGGTCCGCCGGGCGGCTGGAAGCGGTGGATACGGACCGCGCCGCGGCGGACTTCGCTTCCGGCGGCCCCCTCGTTCCGGCCGACCGGCCGCATCCTCAACCACCGGCGTTGGCGCCCCACCGCAAGTATCCCCATTCATCCACAACTGCCGATGCCGTTCACCTCACCTGTTGACAAAATACCCTAGGGGGGTACCGTAAGGGGCAGAGGCGGCGCGGACCGCCTGGAAAACCGTTGGATGGAGCATCGGATGAATACGTCGACCAAGTTCGCCGGCTTCGCGCTCGGACTTGTCGCGCTGTTCGGAGTCGCCCTGGGGGTCGGAACTCTTGTGGAGTCACCGGACAGCGAGCCGGAGACCCACGACACCGCGGCACCGGCCCCCGGCACACCCGCCGGCCCCGGCGGCCTGACCGACACCGCCGGCGGATACACGCTGGTGGTGGCGGACCCGATCACCGAATCCCGGCGCGACGCCACGCTGCGCTTCCGGATCGAGGACAGTACGGGCCGACCGGTGCAGCAGTACACGACCGAGCACGAGAAAGACCTGCACCTGATCCTGGTACGCCGCGATATGACCGGGTATCAGCACCTGCATCCCACCCTCGGCGCGGACGGCACCTGGAGCGCACCGGTGAACCTCGGCCGCGCCGGCGATTACCGGGTCTTCGCGGACTTCGTCACCGCCGACGGGCAGCCGTTCACGCTCGGGACCGAGCTGCGGGTCGCGGGCCGGTACGAGCCCCAGGCCTTGCCCGCCCCGGCCACCACCGCGACCACCGGCGACTACACGGTAGAGCTGAACGGAACCCTCGCGGCGGGACAGTCCACCGACCTCACCCTCACGGTCTCCCGCGACGGGCAACCGGTCACCGATCTACAGCCCTACCTGGGGGCGTACGGTCATCTCGTGGCCCTGCGCGCCGCCGACCTCGGCTATCTCCACGTCCACCCGGCCGGCCATCCCGGCGACGGAACCACCCCGGCCGGTCCGGGCGTGCGTTTCGCGGTAACGGCGCCCGGCGCCGGGGACTACCGGCTGTTCTTCGAATTCCGGCATGCGGGAACCGTGCACCGGGCCGAGCTGACCGTTCCGGTCGAACCCGGTACCACCGCCCCGCAACCGGCACCCGAACCCACCGAACCCGGCCACGGCCACTGATCCGGCCACACGGAGCGAGCGAAATCATGACCACACAGACACCCCGTGAGACGTCCACCGCCCAACCCTCGACCGAACAGGTCGAACTGGTGATCGGCGGGATGACCTGCGCCTCCTGCGCCAACCGTATCGAGAAGAAACTCAACCGGCTCGACGGTGTGACCGCGACGGTCAACTACGCGACCGAGAAGGCCCGCGTCCAGTTTCCGGAAAACCTCACCCCCGACGACCTGGTCGCCGTGGTCGAACAGACCGGATACACGGCCGCGCTTCCGCAGGCGCCCGCCGAGGAGAAGACCACCACCGAACCGGCCGACCCCACCGATTCCCTGCGCACCAGGTTGCTGATCTCGCTGGTGCTCACCGTTCCGGTGATCGCCATGGCGATGATCCCGGCATTGCAGTTCACCAACTGGCAATGGCTGTCGCTCACGCTGGCAGCACCGGTCGTCGTCTGGGGCGCGCTGCCGTTCCACCGGGCGGCGTTGACGAATCTGCGGCATGCCACCGCGACCATGGACACCCTGGTCTCGCTGGGCACCCTGGCCGCATTCGGCTGGTCGCTGTACGCGCTGTTCTGGGGCACCGCCGGCACCCCCGGCATGACCCACCCGTTCGAATTCACGATCGCGCGGATGGACGGTACCGGCAGCATCTACTTGGAGGCCGCCGCCGGTGTCACCACCTTCATCCTGGCCGGACGGTACTTCGAGGCGAAGTCCAAGCGCCGCGCGGGAGCCGCGCTGCGGGCCCTGCTGGAGCTCGGCGCCAAAGAGGTATCGGTGCTGCGCCCCGCGGGCGCGGACGGCTGGACCGAAGAGCGGATACCGGTGGAACAGCTCGCCGTCGGCGACCGCTTCGTGGTCCGTCCGGGTGAGAAAATCGCCACCGACGGCGTGATCGTGGACGGTTCGTCCGCGGTGGATGTTTCGATGCTGACCGGGGAATCCGTGCCGGTGGAAGTCGGTCCGGAAGATTCGGTCGCCGGTGCGACCGTGAACGTGGGTGGTCGCATCACCGTGCAGGCCACCCGGGTCGGATCCGATACCCAGCTCGCGCAGATGGCCCGCATGGTCGAAGACGCGCAATCCGGAAAGGCGCAGGCCCAGCGGCTGGCCGACCGGATCTCCGGGGTTTTCGTCCCGATCGTGATCGCGCTCGCCGTGGCCACCCTCGGCTTCTGGCTCGGCACCGGCGGTGCGGTCGCGGCGGCCTTCACCGCGGCGGTGGCGGTGCTGATCATCGCCTGCCCGTGCGCGCTGGGTCTGGCGACCCCGACCGCGCTCATGGTCGGCACCGGTCGCGGTGCGCAGCTGGGCATCCTGATCAAGGGCCCCGAGGTGCTGGAGAACACCCGCCGGGTGGACACCGTAGTCCTCGACAAGACCGGCACCGTGACCACCGGCAAGATGGCACTGCTCGATGTGGTGGCCGCGGCCGGCGAAGACACCGACGAGGTGCTGCGGCTGGCGGGTTCGCTGGAGGACTCGTCCGAACACCCCATCGCCAAGGCCATCGCCGACGGTGCGCGCCAGCGCGTGGGCGCCCTGCTGCCGGTCGAAGGTTTCCACAACAACGCCGGGCTCGGCGTGGAAGGCGTGGTCGACGGCCACGCGGTGATCGTGGGCCGCGTCGGACTGCTCGCCGATTACGCCCTCACCCTGGACGACGACCTGCGTGACGCCATGCGCTCGGCCGAAGCCGAGGGCCGGACGGCGGTGGCCATCGGCTGGGACGGTAAGGCCCGCGGCGTGCTCGTGGTCGCCGATACCGTGAAACCGACCTCTGCCGAGGCGGTTTCCCGGCTGCGGGCACTCGGCCTCACCCCGATCATGCTCACCGGCGACAACACCACCGCGGCGCAGGCCATCGCCCGGCAGGTCGGCATCGACGAGGTGATCGCCGAGGTGCTGCCGCAGGACAAGGTCGCGGTGATCGAACGGCTGCAGGGCGAAGGTCGCACCGTCGCGATGGTCGGCGACGGCGTGAACGACGCCGCCGCCCTGGCCCGCGCCGACCTCGGCCTGGCCATCGGCACCGGTACCGATATCGCCATCGAGGCCGCCGATCTCACCCTGGTCCGGGGCGACCTCACCGCCGCCCCCGACGCCATCCGGCTGGCCCGGCGCACCCTCGGCACCATCAAGGGCAACCTGTTCTGGGCCTTCGGCTACAACGTGGCGATGATCCCGCTGGCCATGGCGGGTCTGCTCAACCCGATGCTGGCCGGCGCCGCGATGGCGTTCTCCTCGGTGTTCGTGGTGAGCAACAGTCTGCGCCTGCGCAGGTTCCGGCCGACCCACTGACCGGCATCAAGGGCCGGGGGGGCCCACCCCCGGGGCCCCCCCCCGGGTGGGGGGGACGGGGGGGGCCCGCAACCGGGTTGACCCCGCCGTCACCGAGGCGCTACGCGCGGTCGGACTGGAGGATGTGGGCGCCACCCCGGCCGGGGATCTGTCGCTGGGCCGGCAGAAACTGGCCGGTGTCGCGCGGGCCCTCGTCGGCAACTGCCG
>NZ_JARWNW010000198.1 GCF_029868325.1 Nocardia carnea | reverse complement strand
GGTGAACACGGTGCCGGGTTCGTGATCCAGCGGTACACCCAGCGCCTGAACAGCGCTGTTGGGATCGATGGGGACAGCTCCCGTGATGCCCTCGGTCACCACGCCGGTGCGCATACCGGATGTTTCGGTGAGCAGTGGTGTGGTCATACCGCTGTGGTACCCCGCGAATTCGCATTCTCACAACAGTGGTCACCGGCGATTCGCCTCGCGGCGCTTGGGCGGGGGGCGCGCTTTTTTCATTCTCCATCTAATTCTGGGCACGGGCCAAAACCTTTCAGGGCCTCGTAAGACTCGGCGGCGCCGCTGGTCGCGTCGGGTTCATTCGTGGGGCGGAACGTTTCAGGGCCACGCCGGGCTCGGCGCCGACGGTGGTTGCGTCCGGTCCGGAGGAGCCCAGCCCTGACGCACCTCGCTGAAGTCGACGACGTCGCTGCCATGTCGGGTTTGCGGGTCGGCCGAGCCGAGCGCGGCGGCACCGGTGGGCGCGTCCGAGGCGGCGCGGCCCCGCGGCGCGCCATCACTGCGGACCGGCGGTCCAGCATCCGCTGCGCGGCCCCGCTGACCGGACCCGGTGAGCTCGGAACGATTGTCCGGTGCGGTGGCGGCCACGGTAGACATGGAAGCCGACCGTTCGACCACACACCTGCGGGAGCACGTATGGATATCGACTGGGCAGGGCTGCGGGCCGAGGCGTACGCGGCGATGGGGCGGGCCTATGCGCCCTACTCCAGGTTTCCGGTGGGCGCGGCGGGGTGGGACGGGGAAACGATCTCGGTCGGCTGCAATGTGGAGAACGTGTCCTACGGGCTCGGGTTGTGCGCGGAATGTGTTCTGGTCGGCAACCAGCGCACGCGGTCGGCGGCCCGCCTGATCGCGGTATCGGTCTGCGATTCGCGGGGTGAGATCCTGCTTCCCTGCGGTCGCTGCCGGCAGGTGCTGTACGAGTTCGGTGGTAAAGGACTCCTGGTCGATCACCGGGCCGGCCCGGTTCCCCTGGGAGACTTGCTACGCGATGCCTTCGGGCCGGACGATCTCGCGGCCGGTCGCACCTGAACGATCACCTCGGCGCCGATCGGCGGTTCGAACCGGCACTGCTGGTATTCGCCGGGTACGGCAGTGCCTGCGCTGCCGGGCCGCCGGCATGCGCCGGCCGGACGCGAAGCCCGGTGGGCGGGATGCGTCACCGATTCGGCCGGACCGGAATCTCCGCGCGACCCCGGGGGTTGGTCCCGGTATGACTGTTCCCCTCTCCGTGCTCGATCTGGCCGCCGTCGCCGCCGACGGATCACATCGGCAGGCGCTGGCCGATACGCTGACCGTCGCCCGCGAGGCCGAACGGCTGGGATTCCGCCGGTTCTGGGTGGCCGAGCACCACGGTATGCCGGGAATCGCGAGTTCGGCGCCGCCCGTGCTGATCGCCGCCGTGGCCGCGGCTACCGAGCGGATCCGGGTCGGCTCCGGTGGAGTGATGCTGCCCAATCACGCGGCGCTGGTCGTGGCGGAACAGTTCGGGACCCTGGTCGCGCTGCACGGAGACCGGATCGATCTCGGCCTGGGCCGGGCCGCGGGCACGGATCCCCTGATTTCTGCGACCATCCGGCGCGGCGCAACCGCCGAGGCCGTGGAAGATTTCCCCAAGCAGGTGGTGGAACTACTCGCCTATTTCGGCACCATCCCGCCGCTACGGGGCGGTCAGGGCGACCGGATCCGGGCGATTCCGGGCGAGGGCGACCCGCCGGAGATGTGGTTGCTGGGTTCCAGCGATTTCAGTGCCCGGCTCGCCGCCATGATGGGTCTGCCGTTCGCCTTCGCCCACCATTTCGCGGGCGGGCGCACCACTCCCCTGGTTTTCGAGCTGTACCGGCGCGAATTCCGTCCGTCGGAGGTGCTGAGCGAGCCGCGGTCGATGCTGGCGGTGGCGACGGTGGTCGCCGATACCGAAGCCGAAGCCCGCCGCCGGACCCTGCCGCAGAGCCTGGTGCAGCTGCGGATGCGCACCGGTCAGCTGCCGCAGCGCATCCCGACGCTGGAAGAGGCCGAGGCCTACCCGTGGTCGGATGCCGAGAACGCCTTCGTCGACGACCGCAACGCGGATCAGGCCATCGGCACCCGCGAACAAGTACGGGACCGCCTCGACACGCTGGTGAAGGAAACCGGCACCGACGAGATCATCGTGGCGCCCACCGGCCCGACTGTGCAGCACCGCCTCGAAACCCTGCGCGCTCTGCAGGAGTAGATCTCCGCCCGGCCCGCCCGCGTCACCGAGAACACCGGCGATGACGATGCGCGCCGAGGCGTTGCGCGGTCACCTTCGGCAGTCACCTGGGCGCCTGGCCACCGGCGACGAGCCGCTCACCATCAAGCCGTGTCGAGACGTTGGCGCTGAGCGGTATTTGCCAGGCGAAGCGCCGGCCGGGAGGGACGTCTGCTGCCGCGCCGACGGTGCCCCGGCCTGATGTCCACCAGCTCCCGACGCAACTCGCCGGTCATCGCCAAGCCATCGATCTGCGGGACGCCGGACTGCACCGGCGGTTTAGCGACGCCACGGTCGTCGAGACCACACCGAGGTCGCCCGCACGCAGGCTGTCGAGGACGGCGTGGCGGCGTCCGACGCGGCCGGTCGCCTGCTTTCCGCCCGGAGCGCTGCGAAACTGAGGGCGTGACGGTACACGACGCAATATCGGTCATCCGGGCGAAACGCGACGGCGGCGAGCTCTCCGACGCACAGATCGACTGGGCCATCGACGCTTTCACCCGTGGCGCGATGGCCGACGAACAGATGTCGGCGCTGGCGATGGCCATCGTGCTGCGCGGAATGAACCGCCGCGAGACCGCGAGGTGGACCCGCGCGATGATCGACTCGGGCCGCCGGCTGGATTTCACCGATCTGCCCCGGCCCACCGTCGACAAACACTCCACCGGCGGCGTCGGTGACAAGGTCACGCTGCCGCTGGCCCCGCTGGTGGCGGCGTGCGGTGCGGCGGTTCCGCAACTATCGGGTCGCGGGCTGGGCTACACCGGCGGGACCTTGGACAAGCTGGAATCCATCGCGGGCTGGCGCGCCGATATCGGCCCGGACCGGATGCGCGAAATCCTCGCCGACCCCGCCACCGGAGCCGTGGTCTGCGCCGCCGGCGCCGATCTCGCACCGGCGGATAAACGCCTCTACGCGTTGCGCGACACGACGGGCACGGTCGAATCGATCCCGCTGATCGCGAGTTCGATCATGAGCAAGAAGATCGCCGAAGGTACCGCCGCCCTCGTCCTCGATGTGAAGGTCGGCGCGGGCGCCTTCATGCCGACCCGGGCCGAAGCGCACACACTGGCCACCACGATGGTCGAACTGGGCGCCGACGCCGGGGTGCGCACCGTCGCCTTGCTGACGGCCATGGATACACCGCTCGGCAGGACCGCGGGTAATGCGCTCGAGGTCGCCGAGGCGGTGGAGGTGCTGGCCGGCGGCGGCCCGGCGGATCTGGTCGAACTGACGCTGGCGCTGGCCGGCGAGATGGTCACGCTGGCCGGACTGGACACCGATCCCGCGCAGGCACTCGCCGACGGCCGTGCAATGGACCACTGGCGCAGCATGATCCGCGCCCAAGGCGGCGACCCGGAGGCGCCGTTGCCGGTCGCGAAGCACACCGAGACCCTGTCCGCACCCGCAACCGGCACGCTGACCGCCTTGGACGCGCGCGCTGTCGGAGTCGCCGCCTGGCGGCTGGGTGCCGGACGAGCCCGGCAGGGGGACCCGGTCCAAGCTGCCGCGGGTGTCCGCCTGCACGTAACCGTCGGAGAACGGGTGACGGCCGGCTCACCGCTGCTCACCCTGCACACCGACACCCCTGAGGTATTACCCGCTGCTGTCGAAGCGCTGGCCGAGGCGATCACGATCAGCCCGCACTCCCCGGAACACACGAGCCGCAGCCCCCTGATCCTGGACCGTGTCGGCCCGGGGGGAGCGCCCGACTGAGGCGGACAGAATGTGTTCACGCAGGTCGTCACAGCACACTCGGCAATCGGCCTCCGCGCCGGGGCGCGGTGAACACCTGGCACGGACCGGCCCAGGCGTCGGCGCCCGGTCACTGATCCGACCAGACACGTCTGCGATCAGCTCCCGGGTCGGCGCCCGGGCGCATCACAGGCGGGCCGGCACCGATCCGCTGAACGTCCGGCTCGGGCTCGGTTCGGGCGGCACCACGGTTGGGCCCCTGAACGGCCGCCGGTTACCGGGTTGGTCGCGGGGATCCGGCCGTCACCCACGCGGTCACGGGCCCGGTGGCCGAACGGCTCCGCCGAACTCAACCGCAAAGACTGCAGTCGTCGACCGAAGGGGACCGCGTCGGGTGCAGCCCCGGACAGACAGTCTCGGCCGCGATTGCGGCGGCCTACTCACCACCGGTGCCGGATGTAGGTCCGCCCCGCAACGGCGGATGGGGCCCGGTCGGCCTGAGGAGCCTGTGCGACTTGCCGCGTTTGGTTCCACTCATCGCCTTGCTCACGCGCAACGGCCGACCGACCACCCGGGGAACTCGGAGTGAGCGGCAGCCGAAGAGGTGGGATCATTCGGAGCGTACGGCTGCCCGCCCCGGAAATCGGCGATACCGTCGATACATGACCGGACCCATGCCGCTGGACCTCGCCACCTTGCGCCGGGCGCCGAAGGCGCTCCTGCACGATCACCTCGACGGCGGCCTGCGGCCCGCGACGGTGCTCGAACTCGCCCGCGACTGCGGTTACGACGACCTTCCCGCCGACGACGCCACGGGTTTGGCCCGGTGGTTCCGGGAGGCCGCCGACAGCGGTTCGCTGGAACGCTATCTGGAGACGTTCACCCATACGGTCGCGGTGATGCAGACCCCCGAGGGCCTGCACCGGGTGGCCCGGGAATGCGCCGAGGATCTGGCGGACGACGGCGTGGTCTACGCGGAGGTCCGGTTCGCGCCGGAACAGCATCTGGAACAGGACCTCACCCTCGACGAAGTGGTCGAACACGTGCTGGCGGGGTTCGCCGCCGGAGAGGCGGCGGCCGCGGCGGCCGGGCATACCATCGTGGTGCGCTGCCTGCTGACCGCCATGCGGCATGCCGCCCGGTCGCGGGAGATCGCGGAACTGGCGGTCCGGTTCCGGGACCGCGGTGTGTGTGGTTTCGATATCGCGGGCGCGGAGGCCGGGTATCCGCCCACCCGGCATCTGGATGCCTTCGAGTACATGCGGGTGAACAACGCCCACTTCACCATTCACGCGGGTGAGGCGTTCGGCCTGCCATCCATCCACGAGGCCTTGGCCTTCTGCGGTTGCGACCGGCTGGGGCACGGTGTGCGGATCGTCGACGATATCGAGGTGACCGGCGGGATCGCCGACGCCCGGCTGGGGCGGCTCGCCCAATACGTGCGCGATACCCGGGTGCCGCTCGAACTGTGTCCCTCGTCGAATGTGCAGACCGGGGCGGTGCCCTCGCTGGACAAACATCCGTTCGACCTGCTGGCTCGGCTGCGGTTCCGGGTCACCGTGAACACCGACAACCGGCTGATGAGCGATACCAGTATGAGCCGGGAGATGCTGAAACTGCACCAGACCTTCGGCTACGGCTGGAGCGATCTGGAACGTTTCACCATCAATGCGATGAAGTCGGCGTTCATCCCGTTCCCGGAGCGGCTGCGGATCATCGACGACATCATCAAACCCGGTTACGCGGTTCTCCTGGGCTGAGTTGTGTCCGGTGTCGTGACCGGCCACGTTCCGGTTCGATGCGGGGCGAGTCCTTTGCCGATGTCTCGCTGCCCGGAAAACCTTCTAGGCTCTTCCCCGATGTACACCACCGAGCTCCACCAGCGCACCGCCCGCCGTATCGGCTCGGTGCTCACCGCCGCGGTGCTCGCGGCCGGACCGTTGATCGTGGGCGCTCCCGCGGCAGCACAGCCACCGCCACCCACCACCACCCCGTTCGCGACCCCGGTAACCGACACCTGCCCGCAGAAGACGCAGCCGCCACCGGCCATCGACTCCTCCGAGGTGCCCGCGCCCGGGGAAGCCCCGCCCACTGCACTACCGATCCCCGACCCACCGGTCGGCGGTAAACGCCTCGGCGAATGCGGGGTCGTCCTGCCCGCGGCTGCGCCCGCGGTGCCGGCGGATATCTCCGCGACCGCGTGGATGGTCTCCGATCTGGATACCGGGGCGGTGCTGGCCACCAAGGATCCGCACGGCCGGTACCGCCCGGCCAGCACCATCAAGGTGTTGCTGGCCACCGTCGCCCTGCGCACGCTCGACCTGGACCAGGTCGTCGTCGGCACCCAGGCCGATGCCGATGTGGAGGGCACTCGGGTCGGGATCGGGCCGGGTGGCCGGTATACCAACCGTCAGCTGCTGCACGGCCTGGTGATGGCGTCGGGCAACGATGCCGCGCATGCGATCGCCGCCCAGCTCGGTGGCGACGAGGCCGCGGTGGCGAAGATGAACGATCTCGCACAAGCCCTGCACGCCTACGACACTCGCGCCGCCACCCCGTCCGGACTGGACGGGCCGGGGATGAGCACATCGGCCTACGATCTATCGCTGCTGTTCCGCGAAGCCATGTCGATTCCGCTGTTCGCGCAGATGGTCGGCACCGAGCAGCTCGATTTCCCCGGCTATCCACCGAACCCGGCGATCCCCGGCGATCAGGACCACCCCGGGTTCCCGATCGCAAACGACAACGGCCTGCTCTACAACTATCCCGGAGCGCTCGGCGGGAAGACCGGTTTCACCGACGACGCCAGGCAGACTTTCGTCGCGGCGGCCGAACGTGACGGTCGCCGTCTCGTCGTCACGCTGCTGCAGGCCGATGTGCTGCCGATCCGCCCGTGGGAGCAGGCCGCCCGGCTGCTCGACTACGGTTTCGCGCTGGATCCCGCCGCGAAGGTCGGCGATATCCCTGGGGACGAAGCCGAAACTGTCTCCGCGGCACCGGGTTTGGCTGTTCCACCCGATAACGGTGATATCGCCTATTCGGCGCAGCCCGCCGCGGACGAGGAATACGACGAGCTGTGGATGCTGCTCATGGTCGCCGGCCTGATCCTGGTCCCGATCCTGCTGGTCGGCACCTGGCACGTCCGGACCCGGCGGCACTGACGTACCGGCCGGGCGGGGCTGCCACAAGGCGTAAACCGCTCGGCACGTCGTGTCCCGGTCGTGAAACCTCCTGTTTCCGTGAGTAATTCGATGTTCCGCTGCTACTCCGCCGAATTCCGGGCTC
Organism: Nocardia carnea; assembly: GCF_029868325.1. Lineage (GTDB taxonomy): Bacteria > Actinomycetota > Actinomycetes > Mycobacteriales > Mycobacteriaceae > Nocardia > Nocardia carnea_C. The sequence goes on along the minus strand of NZ_JARWNW010000198.1, from coordinate 8,096 downwards.
GGCCCCGGCGCAGCCTGGCAACCCCCAGTGTGGCGAGCGCGCCCGCGCCGAACAGCGCCGCCGCCCCGCCCATGCCCGGCCGTCCGGCGGTCTGCACCCGCGGCCGGATCACCGCGGGCTCCGGAACCGGAACCGAGGCCAACTGCTCGTTCTCCCGCGCGGTCGCCGCCCACGCGGTGGCGAACAGGATGATCCGGTACACCACATAGCTGAACACCATGATGCCGATCACCGAACCGAAGGCCGCGCCCGCCGGACTGCTCAGCACCGACCGCATGTAGATCCCGGCGATGTTCTTGAACACCTCGAACCCGAGCGCCGCCAGAACCGCGGCCTTCGCGGCGCTGCGCACGGTGACCGGCTCCCGCGGCAACCTTGCGATGATCCAGGTGAACAGCGCCCACGAGGCGACCAGTGCGAGCAGCGTCGACAGCAGCCACAACAGCCACCGCGACCCCGGCATCTCCTCGAGCCCCACGAGTTCCAGCAGCTGCACGCCGAGCCGGCTCGACGCCAGAATCGACAGTCCGAGCGACAGCGCCAACGCCAGGAACAGCCCCAGCAGGGCCAGCAGGTCGGAGAGTTTGGTGTGGAACCAGTTCTGCTCGTTCGTTTTCTGTTCCCACTGCTCGGTCAGCGCCTTGCGCAGGTTCGCCATCCAGCCCAGCCCCGAGTAGAGCCCGGTGAGCAGGCCGAGCACACCCACCGCACCGCGCGAACCCACCGCCTGATCGATCAGATCGTTGAGCTGCCCGCCCATTTCGCCGGGGATGTTCTCGACGACCTTGTCCTGCAGTTCCCGCAGCAGCTCGTCGTTTCCGGCGAGCACGAAACCGGCGATGGCGAACGCGATCATCAGCAGCGGAAACAGTGACAGCACGGTGAAATACGTGATCCCCGCCGCGTAGTAGTCACCGCGCTGGTCCTGGTATCTGCCGAAGGCGCGGACCATATGGTCCAGCCAGGGCCGCTGCCCGATCATCCGGCTGATCGCGGATTTGACGTTGTCGATCACCTGCACTGTCTGCGCCCCTCACCGCCAACGCGCACGGGCCGCGCGACCGATCAGCGGGCGAGGAACCCGACCCGGTCGTAGACCTGTGCGAGAGTGTTACCGGCGATCTCGCGCGCACGCTCGGCGCCGATGGCGAGAATGCGATCGAGTTCGCCCTGATCCGCCATGTACTCTTCCACTTTCGCCCGCAAAGGGGTGGCAAATCCGACCAGTGCGTCGGCGACATCGGCTTTCAGATCACCGTAACCGCGGCCCGCATAATCTTTCTCCAGGGTCACGATGGGCGTCTCGGTGAGCGCCGAGAGGATCACCAGCAGGTTGCTGACGCCCGGCTTGTTCTCCACGTCGTAGCGGATTTCGCGTTCGGTATCGGTAACCGCGGACCGCACCTTCTTGGCCGAGACCTTGGGGTCGTCGAGAAGATTGATCAGACCGGCATCCGAACTCGCCGATTTGCTCATCTTGGCGGTGGGATCCTGCAGGTCGTAGATCTTGGCGGTGCCCTTGACGATATGGGGCTCCGGGACCACGAAGGTCTTCTTGAACCGGGTGTTGAACCGCTGCGCGAGATTGCGGGTGAGCTCCAGATGCTGGCGCTGATCCTCACCCACCGGAACCTGATGCGGGCGATAGAGCAGGATATCCGCGGCCATCAGCACCGGGTAGGTGAACAGCCCGACGGTGGTGTTGTCCGCCCCCTGTTTCACCGATTTGTCCTTGAACTGCGTCATCCGGCTCGCCTCACCGAAGCCGGTGATACAGCTCAGCACCCAGGCCAGCTCCGCGTGCTCGGGCACCTGCGACTGCACGAACAGCGTGGCGCGCGCCGGGTCGATCCCCAGGGCGAGCAGCTGCGCCGCCGCGATGCGGGTGCGTTTGCGGAGTTCCTTCGGGTCCTGCGACACCGTGATGGCGTGCATATCCGGGATGAAGTACAGCGCGTCGTAGTCGTCCTGCAGGGTGACCCAGTACTGCAGGGCACCGAGATAGTTCCCGAGATGGAACGAGGCGCTGGTCGGCTGGATGCCGGAGAGCACTCGCTGTTTACGCTCCCCGGCGGCCGGGGTCTGGGCAGGACTGGACATGCCCCGATCTTCGCATGCCGCTCAAGCGGAATTTCGCTCTGCCCACTTGCGGGGGTCGATCCCCGGCATGCTGCGCTTTCCGGCCCGGGCCAGCTCCTGTTCCTGCTTGGTGATCAGCCGGTACACCGGTGCGCTCGGCCCGTTCAGCGCAGTCTTCACCGGGCGTGGCACCAGCACCGACGGCACACTGTGCGCATTGCGCACCGACTGCGCCAAGCCTCGGTAGGCGAGCTCGTCGGTGCGTTTCCACTCGATCCCGTACATCTGCCGGATCCGCTCCGGCAGGCTGCCCTGCACCAGTAGGTAGTACGCCGAACTCACCTGCCGCGCCGGCAGCGGCTGCGGGTAGGGCACCACATGCCCGCACAGATAGTTGCCGACCTTGCGCGCCTCGTCGGTGAGGAACAGCTCGTCGGAGGCGAGGTAACCGTCGAAGTACGCACGGAAGGCCCGGTAGTCGGCCGGGGCGGCCTCACGCGGCATCCCGAACAGCTCCCCCCACCGCACATAGTCCTGGTACAAACCCTCGCGCTCGCCATCGGTGAGCCGTTTGACCAGCAGGTCGTACATGACCTCCGCGGATTCGAAGGTGAACGCCATGGTCATGAAGCTCAGCTGCGGGTCGTAGGCGGAGTACGCCGTCCCCGCCGGATGATGTGCGCCCGCATCCTCCGGTATCCGCCCCACCACTTTCTGGTGCTTCTTCCCGGTGAACTCGAGCGCCCGATCGGCTTCTTCCCTGGTCCCGAAGAACACCGCTTCGAACAGCTTCCCGGTGAGCGCCAGCCGGGTGTAGGGCGTATCGCGGTGCTCGGTGGATTCGGCCGTCCCCACATAGAGCAGCGGGTGGACCGCACCGATCACCAGCGCCCGCAGCCCGTAGGTCAGGCCCACGGCCCGTTTACGCATAACCCGCCGGATCATCGAATCGTCGGCAAAGTACCCCGTGTCCATGGCCATCTCAGCCTCCCGGTCCAGCTCCACTCCGAGCACCGCGCACCCGCGCATCTGGCAATAGCATCCACCAGTTCAGGACTTCTGGCAAGACCCACCACCAAATCGCCCCGCCCACACCCGCCGGCCGTCCACCCGCCATCATCTAGGGATGGCAGCGCAGCGCACCTATGGCGGTTTGTCCGCGGAGGAACGGCGGGCCCAGCGACGGTCCGCGCTTCTGGACGCGGCGCTGGAGATCATCGGTACCCAGGGCCTGGACAAGCTGACCGTCTCGGGGATGTGCACGCAGGCCGGCCTGAACGAGCGCTACTACTACGAGAGTTTCGGCAGCCGCGACGACGTGCTCACCGCCCTGGTGGACCGAATCGCCGAAGAACTGGTCCTGGCCATCGTGGCCGCCGCGCACAGCGCAACCGGCGATTCCCGAGCCATTGCCCACGCCGCGATCACCGCCGGTATCCACCTGCTCACCGACGACCCCCGCAAAACCGAGGTCACCATGGTCGCCGCCATGGCCACCCCGCAGCTACGCGCCCGCACCACCGAAACCATCCGCGTCTTCGCCCGGCTGGTGGCCAGCGAAGGTGTCGAGTTCTACGGCGTCACGGACCCCGCCCCGGACCCGGTGATCGATTTCCGCGCCACGTACCTGGTGGGCGGCCTCGTCCAAACCCTCACCAGCTGGGTCCGCGGCGATCTCGCGATCAGCCGCGACACCCTCATCGACTACACCACCGACGTCTTCGTCCTCCTCGGCGAAGACTTCGCCCGCCGCAACGGTCCGACCTGATCGATAACGGCCCTCCATGGCGTCAGCCCAGGCCGGGCCACACTCGATATCGCCCTCGATGCCGCTGTCCACTGTGAACTTCACCGGACCGGACCACAGGCGGCGAGCCCGCCTGCTGGGCTCAGAAACGGATCGGGACGGACGTCAGTCCCTGTGTGTCGCCCTGCAAGATCACCCGGAAGACCACCTCGCGCGACGGCCAGAAATCCGCGCAGTCCTCGACGACCGAGGCAAACCACTCCCGCTCGTCGGGAGCGTCCGCGAGGAGTTGGCCGGCGTCGCGGATCGCGAGTACATAGCCCTTGGCCTCGCCGACGGTGTCGTCGATATCCAGCAGGCATTCGTCGAACGAATCCTTGTTCGGCCGGAAGTAGTACGGGAACTGCAGGGCGGCGGCGAACTCGTCGTAGAGCGCCGGCACAGTGCGCATCCGGCTGCCGCGCAGTTCGCGCACCCGGAAACCCTCCGGGGCGCGGTAGCGGATACCGCTGAACTCGGCCGCGTCCACCCGCATCGCCCCCAGGGCGGTCATGCCGCCGGCGGTGGGGCGGAGTTCGGCGTCGTAGGAGAAATCCAGGAAATCCGCGAGCGCGAGAGGTTCGGGCATCAGCGCATCCTTGTGAAGGTGTCGTAGTGGTCGCCGGTGTACCAGGCCGAGTCGTCGCTACCGGTGACGATCCGTTCGGCATCACGGGACTGCCCGGGCTTCTTCGGGTTCACATCCCATTCCTGGTATTTCACGCGTTTGCCGGAATCATCGGTCGCCGGCAGCCGCCCTTCCCGGTTCTGGAAGGTGATCCCGCCTTTCGTGCCGGGGGCGTTCGCCGAATCCGGCCAGCGGCCCGCATCGATCTCCTCCAGGGTTTCGTATGCCCGTTCGGGCACCCCCGCCACCCGCGAAACCGCCGGGGAATCGGCGGGAGCGGCCTTGCCCGGCGTGGGCTGGCCGCTCACCGTCGACGTGGTACCGGACGACAGTGTGGCCGCGGTGTGCGACGCCGACTCGTCACCGGTCTGGGTGAGCAGGGCAACGACGATCGCCACCACCGCTGCACCCACCGCGGACAGAATCTTCACAACTTTCGCACGCACAGAACTCCCCTTCATCGATACTGCACGGTCACCGGTGCATGGTCCGACCACCGTTCGGCGTAGGTCGCGGCACGTTCGACCACGGCCTGTTTCGCCCGCTCGGCCGCCTCCGGCGTCGCCAGCTGGTAATCGATGCGCCACCCCGTGTCGTTGTCGAACGCGCGCCCACGATACGACCACCAGCTGAACGGGCCATCACCCTCCGGGTGAAGCTTTCGCACCACATCCACGTACCCGGCGGCCAATTGCCGGTCGAGCCAGGCCCGTTCGGCGGGCAGGAAACCGGATTTCTTCAGGTTGCCCTTCCAGTTCTTCAGGTCCCGCTCGGTATGCGCGATATTCCAGTCGCCGGCGATCACGAACGCCCCCGGGCGCGTGGACATCCGGGCGGCGAGTTCGTCGAGGAACCGGTATTTCTCGTCCTGCCGGGGCGTTTCGGCCTCGCCGGTGTGCACATACACGCTGGCCACGGTCACATCGTCGAACTCCGCCTCGATATACCGTCCGGCGGACACGAATTCGCTGTCCGGTTCGATCCCGACCCGCACCGACCGCATCGGCCGCCGCGACAGCACACCCACCCCCGCCCGGCCCTTGACGCCGGGCTCGGCGTGCGCAAGCTGCCAGCCTTCGGCCAGCGCCGGGGCGAGCGCGGCCGCGATCTGGGTGTCGTCGGCGCGCGTCTCCTGCAGGCAGACGATATCGGCCTCGGTCCGGCTCAACCAGGCCAGCAGACCCTTCCCAGCGGCGGCCCGAACGCCATTGACATTGACGGTCGAAAGGATGTAAGGCACGGGTCGACAGTACAAGGGCACGATACGACGCCCCGCCGACGCCCGGCCCGGCCCTGCCCGCATCAAAGGTTCCCATGCCCGGGGAGATCCGATAATCGTTGTGTGCTGACCTTATCTCTCCGGGCGAATGCGAACTGCCGATGAGTCCTCCCAGCACCAAGAAGATGGGCGATCTGCACGACCTGCCTGCTTCTGCCCCGGAGGGTTTGAAGGCGCTGTTCGTGACCGCCGAGGGAGTTATTCAAGAACAGATCCGGTTACTCGGCGAGGGCACTCCCTCTCAGGCACCCGATATGTGGCAGCTCCTGCGCAATGAGGGAATCGACGATCCGGACGGCCAGGCGGCAATGCTCGAAAGCTACAGCGAGCACCGGGACGAGGTGAACCGGGTCAAGTCGGAATACGATCTGCAGGACAAAGACGGTATCCCCATGCGGACCGCCGGAATCGGCAAGGCCGTTACAGACGCCTACGATGCCATCGAAACCTCGGTCGACCAGCTCAACGACAAGATCGATGCCGCCCACACCGCGGAATACACCGAAAAGCGCACCGTAACCGACGAAAACGGCGAGAATCCGCGCCAGGTTTCGCGGCAGGTACTGCCGACGCATAACGTCAATGAGCTCTTCGCGGGGCTCTGGGACACCGTGAACACAACGTATGAAGAGGTGAGCGGCGTCTCCGACCGTGCTGCGGCCGAAGCGCTCGGTATCGAACTCGACGACCCGACACATCCCCGCAGTGTGAGCCCCACGGCGTCGGGTCCGTACTTGCCTTCCGTCGCTCCGAACTCGCCCGCCACGACGGCGGCCAACGACGACGATGTGGAGTACGTGGCCGCCGCAACCGACGCCGACTACGCCGCCTATACCGGAAACAAAGATGTAAAGGCCGCCATCGACGGCGCGCTGGACGCACTGGGTATTCACGACCCGGAGGCGCGGGAGAACTGGACACGTGGATATCTCGTACTGATCGAACGAGAGTCCGGTGGCGACCCCAATGCCATCAACAATTGGGATTCGAATGCCGCCTCCGGACAGCATTCACGCGGCCTCACCCAGACGATTCCGGGCACATTCGAGGCATATCATGTAGCCGGAACGTCCAACAATATCTACGATCCTGTTGCCAATGTCGCGGCCAGTATGAACTACGTCATGGATCGATACGACGTCGCCAAGGACGGCAGCAATCTGCAGTCCGCCGTCCAGCAGACCAACCCGGCCGCCGCCCCGAAAGGCTACTGACCGGGTTCAGCAAGGCTACCGACCGGGTTCAGCGGAAGCACGCCCTGTATAACGGCGGCTCCGCCCTGATCGACCGTAGAATGACAGGTCACCGCTACTTGCCAGGAAGGGGTGACGACATCGATGTCAGGCACCTCCGCAACCACAGCACCCGAGGCGGTCCCCGCCCTGCATCTGGGCTCCGGCGAACCGCTACTTCTGCTGCACGGTGTTCTGCTCTCACCGCACTGCTGGGAACAGACCGCCATCCTGCTGGCCGCCCGGTGCGAAGTCTTCGCGCCGGCGCTGGGCGGGCATTGGGGCGGGCCGGAGTTCCCGGACGGCCGCTACTCCGCCGCCACCCTGGCCGACCGGGTCGAGGCGCAACTGGACGACCTCGGCTGGCGCACCTGCCATATCGCCGGCAACTCGCTGGGCGGCTGGGTCGGGTTCGAACTGGCCCGCCGCGGCCGGGCCCGCACACTCACCGCCATCGCTCCGGCCGGTGGCTGGAAAACCCCGTCGGCGACGCAGCTCCGCGCTGCCGCCACGATCGCGCCGATGATCCCGCTCACCGAAATCCTGCGGCGGCTGGGCCGTTCCCCGGTCGACAACCGGATCCTGCGCTGGGCGATGGCCCACCTGCTCACCAAGAACACCCGTGCGGTCTCCCGGACAGATATCTCGGCCGTGATCCTGGCCGCACTGCACTGCCCCGCACTGCCCGCGCTGACCGCAGGCACCCTACGAGGACCGTCCCTGGCGAATATGTCCGGCCTGACCACCCCGGTCCGGGTGATCCTGGCCGACTCCGACCGCGTCCTACCGGCAGCGGCGCACGGCCGGCGGTTCCTGCGTGAACTGCCGGAATCGGCGGACCGGATCATGCTGAACCGAGCGGGGCATGTACCCATGCTGGAAGACCCCGAACGGATGGCCACCCTCGTCGCCGAACACATCTACGCCAGCCGCGACCACCTGCGCGCTGTGTAGTTGGCGCCGACTCCGTCGGCGCGGGTTTTGGCCCCCCTTGGTCCCTGCTTTCCGCCCCGCGATACTCGCGGCTGCGCCGCATTGTCTCGCGGGGCGGAAAGCAGGGACGGGCCAAAACCTTTCAGGGCCTCGTAAGAC
>NZ_JARWNW010000197.1 GCF_029868325.1 Nocardia carnea | reverse complement strand
TCCCGTCCGGGGCGGGATCCCGCGGGCGCTCCGCCCTCCGGCATCCGGCGGCGTTGGGGTGGCGGCCCCCTGGTTACGGTTTCCCGCCCGCTATACTCAGGGGGGTAATGCGGCGATCGGCCGGCGGCCCCAGCAAACGGGTATCAGGCGTTCGCGCGCTCGGCGAACCATTTCAGGATGAATTTGCGCTCGCTTTCCACCACTCGCCGCTGCAGCTGTTCGGCCAGGGGTTCGATGGCGCCGCCGACCAGGGGGACCTTCACCTTCACCGAACCGGAGACCTCCAGTTCCGACCCGTCACCGGCGGGCCGGAGCCGGTAGGTTCCGGCCATCTCCGAGGAGATCGCCGACGAGGTGCCTTCGAACGTGCCCTCGGCGGTGTCACCTGTCAGCGGCTGCCAGTTGTCCACGCGGGTGACGACCAGATCGCTCTTGAGGACCTTGCGCACGATGCCGGGGATCTTTTCCGGGCGGATCTTCTCGCTCATCGCGAGCCGGACGGTGCCCGGCCCGCCCGGATGGGTCAGATCGAGCGTGGCTGTCTGCGCGCCGGCGAAACGGTCGCGCCACAGTTCTTCCCCGGTGAGCGCGGCATGGAGTTCGGCGACCGGGATCGGATAGGTCAGCGTGAAGCCGAATTTACGGGCCATGAGCGCCCACAGTAGCCGAACCTGCCACATTCACCTGCCCGTCGCTCCAGCCGCGCACAGCCACCCGATCCCACCGGAACCCGGGTCCGGACGACGCGCCGTTAGGCTGTTGCGGTGCCGCGACCCGGGCGCCGCCTCGGCGACCGGGTCTCATGGCTTTCGCCGGCGCGGCAACCGCCCGGCACCGCCCGGTCGCGGACGCCGACAGGGATCGAATCCGGAAGGAGGTAGCGTGCCCGACCAGGCTGATGTGGCCGAGCCGCCCGATCCCGTGCACGAGCTGGGTGAACCGGCGGAGCCGGAGCCGGCGGAAACCGCCCCGGCGGGGAGTGTGTCCGCAGAGTCCGCGCCGCCCGATTCTTCGGTGCGGGCCGAACGGCTGCGACGGATACGCGTCGGTGTGCTGATCGCCGCCGTTTCGGTGAGCGTGCTGGTGGTATTGCTGGTTCTCGCGGCCTGGCGCAACGATTACCTGATCGAATCCGACAAGGGCGAAACGACGGGTGAGGTGCTGTCCGCCGGCCGATTGCGATCGGCAGTGATGTACGTCACCCCGGACGGTGTGACCCACAATCCCAAAGTGGGCGTGCTGTACCCGACCAACCTGACCGCGGGCGAACGCATCAACGTCGAATACAACCGCGCCGACCCCGACCTGGTGCGGGTGGCCGGCCGCGATGTACGGGTAGCGATACCGCCGGCGCTGTCCGTGCTCGCCACGGTCTGGGCGCTGACGCTGCCCACACTGTGGCTGCTGTTGCGTGCGGAAACCGGTTCGATGAGTGTTCGCCGGATCTTCGATCCGGTGTCATATCGACGACGCGTCCCGGGATCCCCCGACCCCGCAGACTGACCCTTGTGCGCGTAGCCATCGTTGCCGAGTCCTTCCTCCCGAATATGAACGGCGTCGTCAACTCGGTCCTGCGGGTGCTGGATCATCTGGACCGGCACGGACACGAGGCATTCGTCATCGCCCCCGATACGCTGCGCGGACGTCCCCCCGCACCGCGGCACCACGGCAGATTCCCGGTGCACCGGGTGCCCGCGGTGATGGTCCCGAAGATCAGTTCGCTGCCCGTGGGGCTGCCACAGCCGGGGATGGTGGGGATTCTGGACGATTTCGGTGCCGATGTGGTGCATCTGGCGTCCCCTTTCCTGCTGGGCGCCGGCGGTCTGGCCGCCGCGCTGCGTCTTGACCTGCCCACGGTCGCGGTGTACCAGACCGATGTGGCGGGTTTCGCCAAGAGCTACGGACTGGGACTGGCCGAGCGCGCGGCCTGGGGCTGGACCAGGCGGATCCACGAGGGCGCGGCCCGCACCCTGGCGCCGTCGAGCGCCGCGGCGGAGAGCCTGGCCCGGCACGGGATTCCGCGGGTTCACCGGTGGGCACGCGGGGTCGATGCAGCGCGGTTCACCCCGGCGGCCCGCAACCCGCGACTACGCGACGAGTGGCGCGGCGGAAATGATCGGCTCGTGGTGGGATTCGTGGGCCGGCTGGCGCCGGAGAAACATGTGGAGCGGCTCGCGGTCCTGGCCCGCGATCCGGACGTTCGACTGGTGATCGTCGGTGACGGACCGCAGCGGCCGAAACTGGCCGCGATGCTGCCCGGCGCGGTCTTCACCGGCGAACTCGGTGGTGACGAATTGGCGCAGGCCTACGCCAGTTTGGATGTGATGGTCCACCCGGGTGAACACGAAACCTTCTGCCAGGGTGTCCAGGAGGCGCTGGCCAGCGGTGTTCCCGTGATCGGTCCCGACGCCGGCGGCCCCCGCGACCTCATCGCCCCGTGCCGCAACGGCTACCTGCTGCCGGTCGCGGAGTTCACCGAACTGCTGCCGGGCGCCGTCGCCGCCCTGCGCGATCCCCAGGTGCGCACCCGGTTCGGTGCCGCCGCCCGGAAATCGGTGCTACATCGCACGTGGCCGGCCCTGTGCACCGAACTCATGGGCCACTATGCCGACGTGCTCGGCACCGAATACCAGTTGTCGCGTTCGGCCTGATCGGCCCGCCGTGGTGACAGTGGCGCCGAGTAGGGTCGGGCTGTGGCGAAAACGCAATCGGTTCGGGCCTCGCTGGACAAGCAACCGCACGAGGTCGCTTCGATGTTCGATGGGGTGGCGCGACGATACGACCTGACCAATACCGTGATCTCGGCCGGACAGGATCGCTATTGGCGGTGGATGACCCGTAGGGCCATCGCCCCGCGCCCCGGTGAGCAGATCCTCGATCTGGCGGCCGGGACCGGTGTCTCCACCGTGGAACTGGGCAAATCCGGTGCCTGGTGCGTGGCCGCCGATTTCTCCCAGGGCATGCTCGCCGCGGGTCGGTTCCGTAAGGTCCCGATGGTCGCCGGTGATGCCATGGCACTGCCGTTCGCCGACAACTCCTTCGACGCGGTGACGATCTCGTTCGGCCTGCGCAATGTCGCCGATATCGATCTGGCGATGCGGGAAATGCTGCGTGTCACCAAACCCGGGGGCCGGCTGGTGATCTGTGAGTTCTCCACCCCGGTGATCCCGGTGTTCAAGACGATCTACATGGAGTACCTGATGAAGGCGCTCCCGCGGGTCGCGCGGGCGGTCAGCAGTAATCCGGACGCCTACGTCTACCTGGCCGAATCCATCCGGGCCTGGCCGAATCAGCGGCAGCTGGGCCGCCGGGTCGCGGACGCGGGCTGGGCCGGGGTGAAATGGCGCAACCTCACCGGCGGGGTGGTCGCCCTGCACCGGGGCTACAAGCTCGGGAGCTGACGCGCCGGTTCATTTTCCTCACAGCTGTGATTTTCGCCGGTGAAGTGGAATGTGATGCGGCGATAACATCGGGCAAACCCGAGGAAACGGCTCGCGGGCACCATCGGAGACATGTCCGAGGGATACACGAGCGAGTCGGGTCCGGAGGCGGTCGGGCAGTCGGACCACGCCGGGCCACCGGTCGGGCCCGCGGGAAAGCCGGGCACGACCAGGACGGCGTGCTCGTACTGCGGGGTGGGCTGCGGGATCGAGGTCACCACGACTCCGGATGCCACCGGCGCTCCGGTGATCGCCCGGGTAACCGGCGATAAATTGCATCCGGCGAATGCCGGGCGGCTGTGCACGAAGGGCGCCACCCACCTCGAACTGATGCGGACGCCGGGCCGGATGACCACCGCGTACCGCCGGCCCCGGCGCGGTATCGAACCGGAACCGGTGGGGGTGGACGAGGCGGTGGCCGAGGCCGCGACGCGGTTGCGGGCGATCCTCGACGAGCACGGGCCGGACGCGGTCGCACTGTATGCCTCCGGGCAGATGTCGCTGGAAGCGCAGTATCTGGCGACGAAGCTCGCCAAAGGGTATCTGCGGACCGTACACATGGAGGCGAATTCCCGGCTGTGCATGGCGAGCGCCGGCACCGGCTACAAGCAGTCGCTCGGGGCCGACGGCCCGCCCGGTTCCTACGATGATTTCGATCGGGCCGACCTGTTCTTCGTCATCGGCGCGAATATGGCCGATTGCCATCCCATCCTCTTCCTGCGCATGTCCGAGCGGCTCAAATCCGGCGCGAAGCTGATCGTGGTGGACCCGCGGTGTACCGATACCGCCGCCCGCGCGGACCTGTTCCTGCAGATCCGGCCCGGAACCGATCTCGCACTGCTCAACGGGCTGCTGTACCTGCTGGTCGAGGCCGGTGATATCGACGAGCAGTTCATCGCCGAGCACACCGAGGGCTGGGCCGCGATGCCGGAATTCCTCGCCGCCTACACTCCGGATCGGGTCGCCGCGATCACGGGCCTGGCCGAGGCGGATATCCGCACCGCCGCCCACTGGATCGGCGCGGCGGGCGAATGGATGAGCCTGTGGACGATGGGGCTGAATCAGTCCACCCACGGCACCTGGAACACCAACGCACTGTGCAATCTGCATCTGGCCACCGGCGCCATCTGCCGCCCGGGTAGCGGGCCCTTCTCGCTGACGGGCCAGCCGAATGCCATGGGCGGCCGGGAAATGGGATACATGGGTCCCGGGCTCCCCGGCCAGCGCAGCGTGCTCTCCCCTGCCGATCGGACGTTCGTGGAAACGGCGTGGGACCTGCCGCCGGGCACCATACGCGCCGAGGCCGGACCGGGCACCGTGGAAATGTTCCGGCGGCTCGCGGGCGGCACGATCAAAGCGGCGTGGATCATCTGCACCAATCCGGTGGCCACGGTGGCAAACCGCAAAACAGTGATCGCGGGCCTGGAGGCCGCCGAACTCGTGATCACCCAGGATGCCTACACCGATACCGCCACCAACACCTATGCCGACCTGCTGTTACCGGCCACCCTGTGGGCCGAGGCCGATGCCGCGATGGTCAATTCCGAACGCACCGTGACCTTGCAGCGGCAGTCTGTCGAACCGGCCGGCGCCGCGCGCCCGGATTGGCAGCTCATCGCCCAGGTGGCGACCGCCATGGGCTTCTCCGGTTTCGACTACGGCTCCGCGGCCGAGGTGTTCGACGAGATCCGCGGCTTCGCCAATCCGGCCACCGGTTACGACCTGCGCGGGATGAGTCACGACGAGCTGCGCGAGGGCCCCATGCAGTGGCCGTGCCCCGACCCGGCGCAGCGCCGCAACCCGATCCGCTACCGCAACGACGGGGCCGGCGGGGAGCCGTTCGTCGACGACACCGGGCACCGGCCACGCCTGGCCTTCCCCACCCCCAGCCGGCGAGCGGTCTTCTGGCCGCGCCCGCATCTGTTGCCGGCGGAAATGCCGGATGACGACTACCCGTTCCTGCTCAACACCGGTCGCCTGCAACATCAGTGGCATTCGATGACCAAGACGGGCCGGATCGGCAAGCTCGGCAAACTGAACCCGGAACCGTTCGCCGAGGTCCATCCCGACGATGCCCGCGATCTGGGGCTGGCCGCCGGCGACCAGCTGGAGATCACCTCCCGGCGCGGCCGCGCCGTCCTCCCCGTGCGGATCAGCGACCGGGTGCTTCCCGGCGGATGTTTCGCGCCCTTCCACTGGAACGACGAACAGGGCGAATACCTGACCGTCAACGCCGTCACCAACGATGTGGTGGACGCCGATTCGCTGCAACCGGAGTTCAAGGCCTGCGCCGTCGCGTTGCGCCGGGTCGCGCCGGTGGTATCCGCCGAAACGCCCGCGACTACCGACGGCCGGCAAGAACTCGCGGCGAGCCCCGGGGACCATCCGCTCGCGACGATTCTCGGGCTGGATGCGGCGACCTCCCCCACCCTCAGCGAATCCGAGCGGATCTATCTCGGTGGATATCTCGCGGCGTTGCAATCCTTGCCGGTGTCGGGGCAGCCGGTGCTCCCGGAGACCGCGCCGGTGTCGCGGCAGAGCCGGCTCTGGGTGGACGGACTGCTGGCCGGTATGTATTCGCGCGCCGGGCATCCGGATTCGGCGGCGGTACCGGAACCACCGAGCCCGGCCGTGACGGTGCTGTGGGCCTCACAGACCGGCAATGCCGAGGAATTCGCAGCCACCGCGGCGCAGCGGCTCACCGCAGCCGGGTACCGGCCGCGGCTGATCGATATGGATTCCTGCGATCTCACCGCGCTGACGGGCGATGTCCTGGTGGTCAGCAGTACGTTCGGCGACGGCGGCCCACCGGACAACGGCGCCGATTTCTGGACCCGGCTCGACGAGAGCACGAACCGGCTCACGGGCGTACGGTTCGCGGTGTTCGCCCTGGGCGATTCCTCCTATGACGATTTCTGCGGCCACGGCCGGCGGCTCGATACGGCGTTCGCCGAACGAGGCGCGACCCGGCTGCTACCGCGGGTGGACTGCGAACCGGATTTCGCCGGGCCCGGTTCGGATTGGCTCGACGAGGTGATCGCGGCATTCGGTGGTGCCCCGGAGCCGGGCGGCGGCAGTGGGAATACGGGTGCGGAATTCCCCGCAAGCACGGTCACCCGATCCGGCACGCCCGCCGCCGGATTCAGGGCAAGCGCGACCGAGCGCGCGGGTACCGACACCAGCTTCGCCGGGGTCACAGCCGGCAGTGTCGGAGGCCGAGCTCCCGCGGGCGACATCCTCGTGCGGCCGGAGGGAGGGTTCGCCGGCGCGAATCCGAGCGGGCGAACCGGTTCCGGTGTGGCCACCGCGACGGGCCTGCTGGAGCGCGGGGCACCCGTACGCCCGGGGCATCCGACGCCGGCTCCGTTCACCAGGGCACTACCGGTCCCGGCACCACTGGTCCGCAACGAGGTGCTGACAATTCCCGACTCCACCAAGGAGGTCCGGCGGATAGCCTTCGATCTCGGCGATACGGACGCGCGCTACGAGGTGGGTGATTCACTCGGGGTCTGGCCGAGCAACTGCCCGTCGCTGGTCGGTGAGTTCCTCGACGCGGCGGGTTTGGCAGCCGGGCGGACCGTCACCGCGGGCGATACCGAGATGCCGCTGGAACAGGCGTTGCGCACCCATTTCGATATTGCCCAGGTCTCCCGGGACCTGCTGGAATTCGTGGCCGGCCGCAACCCCAGCAACCGGCTGGCCAAACTGCTGCGCCGCGATAACCGCAACGAACTGGCCGGCTATCTGTGGGACCGGCAGCTGGTGGACGTGCTGCGCGATTTCCCGATCCGCGCCGACCTCGTGGAGTGGCTCGACGTCCTGAAAAAGCTGCAACCACGCCAGTATTCGATCTCCTCCAGCCCACTGGTCAGCCCGCGGGAAGTGGAGCTGACCGTCGGGATCGTCCGCTACGGCGATCCGCGGATGGCGGGCTCGGCGGCCCGGCGCGGCGGCGTATGCTCCACTTTCCTGGCCGATCGCGCCGCCGCGGCCGTACCGATCTTCCTGCAGCGTTCCCCGCATTTCCGGCCCCCGCTGGATCCGAACGTGCCGATGATCATGGTGGGCCCGGGCACCGGTATCGCGCCGTTCCGGGGTTTCCTGCACGAACGCCGCGCTCTCGGCGCCACCGGGAAGAACTGGTTGTTCTTCGGCGACCAGCACGCGGCACAGAATTTCTACTACCGCACCGAACTCGAGGATATGTTCCGGACCGGCCATCTCTCGCGGCTGGATCTGGCGTTCTCCCGTGATCAGCGGGAACGGATCTACGTGCAGCACCGGATGATCGAACACGGCGCGGAACTGTGGTCGTGGCTGCGCGAGGGCGCCCACTTCTATGTCTGCGGTGACGCCGCCCGGATGGCCGGGGATGTCGACGATGCCCTGCTGCGCATCGCCCGTGTCCACGGCAAACTCGACGAGGACGGCGCCCTGGCGTTCAAGAAGCAGCTGGTGGCCGAGAAGCGTTACGTCCGTGACGTCTACTGAACCGCTGCCACCGGCACGGCGGGCGGGTTCAGGCGGGTGAAATCGGGCAGGCGGTAATACGGGTAGTAAGGGTAGGGCGGGGTGAGTGCGCTGGCCGCGTCCAACCGCGCGATCTGATCGGCGGTGAGTTTCCAGCCGACGGCGCCGAGATTCTGCCGTAGCTGCTCCTCGTTGCGGGCACCGACGATCACCGTGCCGACCGTCGGGCGGGAGAGCAGCCAGTTCAGCGCTATCTGCGGGACGGTCCGGCCGGTTTCGGCGGCGATCTCGTCCAAGGCGTCGACGACGTTGTAGAGATGTTCCTGGTCCACCGGCGGGCCAGCTTCCGCCGTGCGGTGCAGCCGGCTGCCCGCGGGCAGTGGTCGGCCACGGCGGATCTTGCCGGTCAGCCGGCCCCAGCCGAGTGGACTCCAGACCACCGCGCCCACGCCTTCGGCGACACCCAGTGGCATCAGCTCCCACTCGTAGTCACGTCCGGCCAGCGAGTAGTACACCTGGTGGGCGATATAGCGGGTGAGCCCGTGCCGGTCGGCGGCGGCCAGCGATTTCATCAGCTGCCAGCCGGCGAAATTGGAGGCGCCCAGGTAACGGATCTTGCCGGCGCGCACCAGATCGTCGAGCGCGTGCAGGACCTCCTCGACCGGGGTCCGGGCGTCGAAGGCGTGCAACTGGAACAGGTCGATATGTTCGGTCCCGAGCCGGCGCAGCGCGGCTTCCACAGCGCCGATCAGCCGGGTGCGGCCCGAACCCGCATCGAACGGACCGGGTCCGGTGGGCAGGCTCGCCTTGGTGGACAGCAGCAGGCGGTCGCGCCGGCCGCGGATGGCGGCGCCGAGCACCTCCTCGGAGGCACCGTCGGAGTACACATCGGCGGTATCGAACATCGTGACCCCGGCGTCCAGGCTGATATCCACCAGGCGGCGGGCCTGTTCGACGTCGGTATCACCCCAGGCGCCGAACAGTTCCCCGCGGCCCCCGAAGGTGCCGGCACCGAAGCTCAGTGCGGGAACGATCAGGCCGGAGGCTCCCAGGCGGCGGTATTCCATCTCGACTCCTAATGGGTCTAGAGTGTCATTAGTAATTCGAAGATACACCGATAGACGACTAAATGAAACTGGAGTTCCTTTATGACACTCGATGAGGCCGGTCCAGGATCGGTTCGCCCGGGCGGCCGCACCGCCCGCGTCCGCGCCGCAGTACTCGAGGCGGCCGGCGATCTGCTCGCCGAACACGGCTTCGCGCGACTCGACCTGGCCGAGGTCGCCACCCGGGCCGAAGTAGGGAAGACAACGGTCTACCGGCGCTGGCGCACACCGGCCGGGCTGACCGCCGATCTGCTCGTCGATATGGCCGAACAATCGCTACCGCGCGCGGATACCGGCTCATTGCGCGGCGACCTCACGGCCAACGCCCGCCTGGTCGCCAAAACCCTCACCGACCCCCGGCAGAGCCGCCTCTTCCGTGCGGTGATCGCCGCCGCCAGCTTCGACGAAGCCGCTGCGGTTGCACTCCGCCGTTTCTACGATGTGCGGCTCACCGAATGGTCACCTTGTATCGCCGACGCCATCGAACGGGGCGAGGCGCCACCCGGTACCGACCCCCGCGCGGTGCTCACCGCCGTTTCGGGCCCGCTGTACTACCGTCTGCTGGCCAGCGGCGACCAGATCGATGACCAGGCGGCACAGGTCGCGGCGGAGGCCGCGGTACGCGCGGCTGCAGCAGGGGTATTCGTGCGCAGCGGAACCTGATCGCCTGCGACCGGCCGGCCTGCCCGCATCACCAGAGATGCTCGTAATCGAGGGCCGCGGCCCCGATCAGGCCCAGCCCCAGCAGGACGAAGACGATACGCACCGACAACGGGCCATAACTGGTGACCACCCGCAGAACGGATCGGTACACACGCTGGGCCCGCCGCGTACGCCGGGTCGCCAGCGCGAGCACCACCAGCGGCGGTAGCAGCGCAAGCGCGCAATAGGCGATGACGATCAGCGGCCACACCGCCGGCAGGGGGTCCCGGGCCGATATCAACGCCAACCCGGCCAGATACGGAATCGCCGTCGGCGCCTGCGCCAGGCCGATGACCATACCTGCCATACCGAGCAGCCAAGGGCGCCGCCGGATGGTCACCGTCCACGCCGGAGGTTCGGCCTGCGCACCGGCGGGCACGGCGGCGATCACGAGCAGGACGAGACCGAAAGCCAAAGCGCCCCAGGTACGGATGGTCGGCGTGAGCTCGAAATCGACCAGATCGGTGAGGAAATCGATCCCCAGCACCGCCAGCAGCCCGAAAGTCGTGGTGACCGCGAAAACCCCGGCGATGAAACTCGCCCCACCGGGTACCGGTGATTTCCGGGCGAGCCTGCTGTCCACGACGATCGCCGCGGTAACCCCCACCAGCAGGAGATCAAGGGAATCTATGAACGCGAACCCGGCGAGGGCGAGCAGTAGAGCGATCATGGCGCCGCCAGCCTACGCGGTCACGCACCGGCATCGCGCGCCGCCGGTAAGCCGCCTCCATTGCGCGCCACCGGTAACCCGGCACGGGCACCCGGCGCTGGAAAACCGCGGATGTCTACCTGCGGCCGGCAATGAAATGCCGCAATCTCACCGTGCGCCCGCCTGCCCGCCTCGGGAACAGTGCACTGATACAGGTCCGCTTTCGCCGGCTGCCGCGGTTGCCGACGGCACGCCACAAGCCCTCGCCGGGGGCGCACTCCACTGACCTCCGCGCGGTGCCGTTCGGGGAGCTCCGCTCCCGTGCGCGGACGAGCAGCGGCAGAGTCCGGGGTCGATCGCCAGCAGGATTCCGAGGATCTCCCCGCCAGCGGTGCCCGCCCGGCGGACTTCATTACGGCGGCCCTCCCCGGCGCACGTCACTGCAGGGCCCGGCGCACGTCACTACAGCGGCAGCAAGCGGCGGCCCGCCGCGCAGGATCACCGTACCCCGCGATCTCCGGAGTCCTCGGAGCGCAGGCGCCATCCGCCCGGGCGGAATACCGGCCGCTCGGATTCCTGAGCTCCAGACCTCGGCAAGGGTGCATCAGTCCGCCGTGCGTTGCGCCGTCTCGGCCACACGCGCTGCCGAAAACCCCGGCCGCGGCATGTACCCGGCCACAGTGATCGACAGGGCTGTGACCGGTGACGTAGCCCGCATGATCACACGCCCGGAACCGACTTACCCCGAGACGCGGTTCGTCGACTCACCGTGGCGAGGGAGCCAGAAGGGGTCTCGCCCGGTGAACCCCAGCACCCGGTGCAATACCGGCGCCGCGGACCCGATCGGCACGGTCGGGCCGAAAAGGCCGGGGGTGCCCTCCGCGGGCGTGTCCTTCAGGAAATCCAGCAGAACGGCGAGATCGGAGTCGTCCACTTTCAGTTCCTGGCCGGTGGCACGCGCCAGGTCCCAGGCGTGGATGACGATCTCGTCCAGCACAACCCGTGCGGTGACGGGCGCCGGCATCGTGACCCCACCCGCTTCGGTATCCCCGTCCCACGCCGCGGGCTCGCGCCAGGCCTGCACCAACGCCCGCAGCCGAGCCGGGACGGCTGTGCGCCACTCGGCGGACAGCGCAGTACCGGAACCGAATTCGGGTGCCGCGGACGCGCCGAGTGATTCCTTGGCGGCAGCGGCTCGGAACGCCTCCGCCAAACCTTCCACGTGTTCGAGCAACGCGCGGACGGGGATATCGGCGGGCGTGGGCGCGTCGAGCTGGGTGTCGTCGATCGCGGTGACGATATCGGCCAGCGCGTCCGCCGCGGGCGACAGGTCGAATTCCGGGTGCATACGGTCTCCTCGATCCGGGGCTGCTGTAGTCCAGACGAGGCTGCGGGCACAAACTCATCGGCCCCGCGCAGCGCCTCGGACAGTCGTGAATCGGCCCGACCGGCGGCGCTACCGAATCAAGGGCCCGCACGAGACGGCGGGCGAAACTCATCGGCCGCCCACCGGGGCAGTCGTGAATCGGCCGGTCCGGCGGCAACGCCGATTCAGGGAGCCGGTCCGCGTCGAACCCCCACGAGGAGGCCTATCCGCGCTTCGATCCTGCTCGCCGTACCGGGGTTGTGCATCGGATACGGCTGCGTTTCCACGAAACGCCTGGTCAAGTGCACTCGGGGCGCTGCATGGCCCCGGAGGCCGAGCTCGTCCGCGAGGAGCTCAGGAATCGATCCTGGCGCGGACGGCGGCGTGCAACTCCCGCAACCCGGAGCGATCGGTCAGGACCTCGAGCACGCGGAAACCGGACCCGGAGCCCGCGAGTTCGGCGGCCAGCTCCTCCGGGCCCACCTGCCGGTGCGGGATCCGGTACGCCGCGCAGAGCGCGGAGAGGTCCATCCCGTGCGGGGTACCGAAAACCCGCTCGAAAACACCGGCGTACTGGGGGTCGCCCTGTTCGAGAAGTTCGAAGATACCGCCGCCGTCGTCGTTGGCGACCACGATGGTGAGGTCGTCGGGGCGGGGTTCACCGCGGCCGATCAACAGACCGGACGCATCGTGCAGGAAGGTGAGGTCACCGATCAGGGCGATGGTCCGGCCGCGGTGGTGCAGGGCGGCGCCTACCGCGGACGACACCGTCCCGTCGATACCCGCGACGCCGCGATTCGACAGCACGCGCACGCCCGGCTTCGGCGCCGCGACGAGTGCGGCATCGCGGACCGGATTCGAGGCGCCCAGCAGCAGCTGATCGCCTTCCCGCAAGGCGTCGGTGATCACCGCGGCAACGTGCAGTCCGGTGGGTTTGGGATGGCGTTCCAACTCGTCGCGCACCACGGCGCGGGCCCGCCGGTCCAGTTCCCGGCAGCGGTCCAGCCACTGCGCGGTCGGTGCGCCGCTGGTCACCGCCCGGGTACCGGTGCCGACCACATTGCCCGAGACATCGGGCCAGCGCGGGCCGGTGGTCAGCGCGTACACCGTCACCTCGGGGTCGGCCAGCACCTTCGACACCTGCCGATGCAGAGTCGGGCGGCCGGTGATGATCGCCTGCCGCGGTTTCAGCAGCGGCAGCGCAAGCGGGTGCAGGGCCGGCCCGTGCACGGGGGCGGTGGGTTCGGCCACCGTGGGCAGATCGGCGAGCTCGGCGCGCAGTCCGGCGCCGTGGCCGGAGATCACGACGGTATCCGGGGTGAGGTCGATCTCGAGTGGAACGTCGAGTGTCGCGTACTGGGTGGCTGTCCACGGCTGGTCCACACCGCGTCCGGGCGGGGTGGATTCCGTACCGCCCGGCTCCGGGACCAACGGTTCCCGCAGTGGGATATCGAAATGGACGGGACCGGCGTTGCCCGAACGGGTGCCCCGCGCGGCGGCCAGTACCCGGCACACCGCAGACCGCCACACGCTGTTCTGCCGTGGATACTCGGCACCGGATTCGGTTTCGGCGAGGCCGAGGCTGATGGTCGCCCGGACCTGGCTACCGAACAGGCCGAGCTGTTCGACTGTCTGATTCGCCCCGGTACCGAGCATTTCGTAGGGCCGGTTGGCGCTGAGCACGATCAGCGGGACCCGGGCGTAATTGGCCTCCAGGACCGCCGGGCCGAGATTGGCAACCGCGGTGCCCGAGGTCATCACCACCGGCACCGGAGCGCCCGAGGCGATCGCCAGGCCGACGGCGAGGAATCCGGCCGTCCGTTCGTCGACGCGCATATGCAGCCGCAGCTGCCCCGCCGCGTCGGCCGCCTGCAGTGCGAAGGCCAGCGGAGCGTTACGCGAACCGGGGCACAGCACCACTTCCCGCACCCCACCACGGGCGAGTTCGTCGACGACCACCCGGGCTTGCGCAGTTGACGGATTCACGACTCCAGACTGTCAGACCCCGGCGGCCGCGTCTGCGTCACCCTGCTCACATCGGCGAGGCCGCTCGCGGACAGAACCCGGTCTTCCGCAACCCCCTGGAATTCCCCCGTTGGGGACCTCGTCGTCGAGGCCCCCCCCGGGGGGGGGGGGGCCCCCCCCGCGGGCGCGCCGCCCCGCGATTGGCCGGCCTCCCCGGCCGAGTGCTGTTCACGGTGGACGACGGCCGCGGCGATGTGAGCAGCCTGCGGCCCGATATCGGGATACACGGTCTCGGCGACGATCGTTTCGCACTGGTGCTCGCCGGCCG
>NZ_JARWNW010000196.1 GCF_029868325.1 Nocardia carnea | reverse complement strand
TGAACGCCAACGATATCGATCAGGCGGCCAAGATCATCGCCGGAACCGCGCGCTCGATGGGTATCACTGTCGACGGCTGAGGATCGATGATCCTGCATTCGGTGGGAGGGCCGGCCAGGCCCGATAACCACAGCTGGCCCGCCGCTTCGGCGCCGGGCGTGAGCCGGGAGAGTTCGAACTCCTGCTGGGCCAGGGCCGCATTGTGCGACCTCCCGTCGGCGCGTTTGCGGTCGTGGTAGCCGCGACTTGGGGGTCGCCCCGGCGGCGAAGGCGGACAGGAACCGGCATATTTGAACTTGCGGTTGCCGTATCGCGCGGGGGGTTCACCGTGGATGGACGAGCCGGATCGGTGGGTGACCGGGGCAAGGCCGGCTAACGCGACGAGATGTTCAGCGGTACACCGTTTTCGTGGACGGTCAGCATATGTCCCTCTTTCACTGGTCGCCCAGTACAGCGTCGAATAGACCGAGAGGTGGCGCCGGGCATCACCCCGAGGCCAGGTTAGCCTTGCCTATTCCACGGGTGTCAAGCGGGTTCGTTTCACTTGTCCGCGAGCGCGTTCGGCCACCACACCTTCGGGCCGGCAACGGTGAACAACGCCGGAATGACCACGGTGCGCACCAGGAACGTATCCAGCACGATGCCGATACCGACGATGATCCCGAGCTGGGTGAGCGTGATCAGCGGCAGCACGCCGAGAACACAGAACACCGCCGCGAGGACGATACCCGCACTGGTGATCACCGCACCCGTCGCCGAAACCGCGCGCACCATACCGCCGACGGTGCCGTGGTCCGGGGTTTCCTCGCGCGCCCGGGTCACCAGGAAGATGGTGTAGTCGACGCCCAGCGCCACCAGGAAGAGGAAGGCGAAAAGCGGTGTCGTGGTGTCCAATGCCGGGAAACCGAACAGATGGGTGCCGACCAGGCTGCCGAGCCCGAGCGCCGCGAGAGCGCTCAGCACGGTGACCGCGATCAGCAGCACCGCGGCGGGGACGGCGCGCAGCAACACCAGCAGCACCGCGAAAACCACCACCAGGATGAGCGGGATGACCAGGAACTGATCACCGCGGGCGGCATCGCGGGTATCGAGGGCTTGGGCGTCGCTGCCGCCGACCAGCGCTTCCGCCGCGGGCACCTCGGCCAGCGCCGCGCGCATCTGCTCGATCGTGTCGAAGGCCTGCGCGGATTCCGGCGCGGCCTCGAGTGTGACCATCCACCGGTCGGTACCCGCATGGCTACCGGCGGGGTTCACCGCCGAGATCGCCGGAACAGCCGACAAGGCCCCGCGCACCTCGTCGGCGGTGCCCGCGCGGGCCAGCACGATCGTCGGATCGGACGATCCGGACGGGAAATGCGCGGCCAAGGTATCGAAACCGTCGACCGATTCCGCCTCGACCCGGAATTGCTCGGTCTGCGACAACCCGATGGACACACCGAAAAGACCGGCGCAGCAGCCGAGCAGGACCACGATCGCGGCCGACGAGACGGCCACCGGCCGGGCCACCACCCAGGTCGCGATCCGATGCCAGAGGCCGCGCTCGGTGATATCGTCCTCGCGCAACCGGGGAACGAACGGCCAGAACACGTTCCGGCCGCACAGCGCGAGCGCGGGTGGCAGCGCCACCAGGACGAACACCACGGCGACCAGCAGACCGGCCGCTGCCATCAAACCCAGTGACCGGGTGTTCGGCAGGGTCGCCAGCAGGAGGGTGCACAGTGCGAGGACCACGGTGATATTGCTGGCCAGGATTGCCGGGCCGGCGCGGCGCACCGCTTCGTACAGCGCCTGCCGGTGGTCGCGGTAGCGGTGCAGTTCGTCGCGATACCGGGAGATCAGCAGCAACGCATAGTTCGTACCGGCGCCGAAGACGAGAACGCTGGTGACGCCCGAGGTGGAGCCGTCGAAACTCAGGCCGGTGAGCCGCGCCAGCGCGGTGCCGACCCCGATGGCGGTCCGGTCGGCGACACCGATCACCAGCAGCGGGAGCAGCCACAACACCGGGGACCGGTAGGTGATGATCAGCAGCAGCGCGACCACCAGCGCGGTGACCGCCAGCAAGGTGATGTCCGCGCCGGCGAACGAATCGGCGATATCGGCGCCGAAGGCCGGGCCGCCGGTGATCTGCATGATCAGTCCGGGTGGGGTCTGCTGCGCCGCCACTTCACGGAGCCGGTCGATCTCCGCGGTGAGGGTTTCGCCGCTGAGTTCCGCCGAGACGCTCGCCCGTCCCAGGGCGGCCGCACCGTCGGGCGAGGGGACGAGCCCGGGGCCGCCCTGCTCTGTACCGGCGACCTTGCCGACAGCCGACTCGGCCGCCGCGAGGTCGGCTTCGGATAGCCGGCCACCGTCGGCCCGGCTGATCACGATGATGACCGGGGCGTCCGCACCCCCGGGGAATTCGGCCACCGCAGACTTCACCCGCGCGGATTCCGACGATTCCGGTAGCGAGGTCGGCGCGCGGCCGGCGTCGTCGTTGCTACCGGCCCCGAGAATCGCCGCGCAGGCTGCCAGGACGACGGCGACGAGTAGCCACCACGAACGGCGGCCGGTGACCAGTTCGGCATAGCGCTCCCACGCATTCACCCGGCCGACTATTTCAGAAACTTAAATAATGCGCAAAACGCCGATACACTCGGTGCGCCGATCAGAACAGGGAGGACCACCGAGCGTGACACCAGCAGGCGAACCGGCCGATGTCGCGGCGCGCAACTCCGCCGAAACCGATATCGCCACCGATATTCGCGCGCTCACCGCGATCTCCGAGCAGATCGCCCACCTCTTCGCCCGTTCGCATGCCCTGCGCAGCACCGATTTCCGCGCGCTCATGCATATCGCCACCGCCGACGCCGAAGGGCGCCCGCTCACCGCGGGGCAACTGCGCGAACTCATGGGGCTGTCCGCCGCCGCCATCACCTACCTGGTGGAACGGATGATCGCCTCCGGCCATATCGAGCGCGAGGTCGATTCCCGCGACCGCCGGCGCGTCCTGCTGCACTACGCCGAACACGGGATGGCGGTGGCCGGCGATTTCTTCGGCCCGCTCGGCAGACGTACCCGCGCCGCCATGACCGCCCTGCCGACCGACGATCTGCGCGCCGCCCACCGGGTCCTCCAGGCGGTGGTCGCCGCCATGCGTGAACACCACACCGCGCTGACCGACGAGCGGCGGCCCGGCTGAACCCGCGATGGTCCCGAACTCCCTGCGTATACCGCGGTAGACGGGGTACAGCACTCCTATGAGGCACTTCAGGAGATGGGGGGGCCGTATATCTGCTGGCACTGTTGTTCGCGGGTTCGTGGGCCGCGCAGTTCGTCACCCAGTACTTCGATTACCGCAGCACGCAGCAAGCGCTCGGACAGCCGTTCGAATGGCCGGGGTATCTGCATGACTTCCTGTCCAGCACCTTCGAGAACTGGCAGAGCGAATGGCTGCAACTGATATTCCAGGCCATTCTGCTGCTCGGCGCCAAACACTGGTTGTTCGCGGTGGACGCGGAAGATCTCGAACGAATCGAGAAGAAGATCGATGGGGTGGCCGCGTCCCTCGCACGGTACGGCTGATTGCGACGGCAACGGCCGGGTATACGCCGACCGACAGGAGGTGTGTCATGCCGAAGGAATGGACCGGTAAACAGGAACGGCAGTACGAGCACATCAAGGATTCCGAGCAGGATCGCGGCGCGGGAACGAAACGGGCGAAGGAGATCGCCGCACGCACGGTCAACAAGAACCGGGCGCAATCCGGCCAGTCGAAAACCGCCAGTCGCTCGTCCACCCGGGATATGTCGCCGCAGCGCCGCGGTGGGAAACGGTCGCACAGCAGCGGACCGAAGGGCCAGACCCGCGATCAGCTGTACAACGAAGCACGGCGCCGCGGGATACAAGGCCGCTCGAAGATGAGCAAGGACGAACTCGCCGACGCGCTGGGCCGGTCGTAACGGCGATGGGTACCACCGCGAAACCGGTCGGTGCCGCCGAGTTCGTCCCCGCCGACGCCGATCTGGACACCGTCCGGGCGGCGGCCGCGGGCTGCCGCGGCTGCGATCTGTACCGCAACGCCACCCAGACCGTGTTCGGCGAAGGCCCCGCGGACGCCTCGGTGGTGATGGTGGGCGAACAGCCCGGTGATCAGGAGGATACGCAGGGCCAGCCGTTCGTCGGCCCGGCCGGCCGGCTCCTGGACCGGGCACTCGGCGAGGCGGGTTTCGACCGCGAGACGGTGTATCTGACCAACGCGGTCAAACATTTCAAATTCGCCGAACGCGGTAAACGCCGTATCCACAAGCAGCCCAGCCGTACCGAGGTGGTGGCGTGCTCGGCCTGGCTGGCGACCGAACTCGAGCTGGTGGCGCCGGAGCTGGTGGTATGCCTGGGTGCGGTCGCCGCCAAGGCAGTGCTCGGACCGTCCGCCACCGTCGGCGAACTCCGCGGGCAGATGGTGCAGCGGCCGGATTACCGGATCACTGCCACCGTGCACCCGTCGTCTGTACTGCGCGCACCCGACCGCAAGACCGCCTATGCGGATTTCCTCGACGATCTGGCGTATATCCGCGACACCACGCGGCAGTGATCGCTCAGCGGCCGGTTCCCAGATCCAGTCGCCGGGTGACCCGGTCCACCAGATCGGGGGGCATCCCCGGTTCGCGGCGCGCAGCCAAGGCCTCGCGCCGGCCTGCTTCGGCGAGTTCGGTCCTGATCCGCTTGACGGTGGCGGCCATTCGCGCCTCGCGTTCGGCCAGGGCCCGCGCCTGCTCGCCGGCGGCTTCGGGATCGGCCCGGGCCATCCGTTTGCGGACGCCTTCCCGTAACCGTTCGTAGAGTTCGACGGGAACATCCTCGGATTCGGCGAGTTCCTCGAGGCGGGCCAGCTCCGCGTCGACGACGCGTTCCCACAGTTGCCGTTCCAGCCGGCGTTCGGCGCGGGTATCGGCGTGGACACCGGTGAGCCGCACGATCAGCGGCAGCGTCGGCCCCTGAACGAGCAGGGTGAACAGCACCACCGCGAACGCGATGAACAGGATCTGGGTGCGGCCGGGGAAATCGGCGCCCGCTTCGGTGGACAAGGGAATGGCCAATGCCAGCGCGACGGTCGCCACACCGCGCATACCGGTCCACCAGGTGACCACGGTTTCTCGCCAGGTGTAGGGCTCGTCGGCGTCTTCGTCGTGCCACCAGGCACCTCGCAGCCACCAGGTCACCGTCAGCCAGATGAGCCGCAGGACCACGACCACGGCCACCACCGCGGCGGCGACGGCCACCAATTGCGGCCACTCGTCGCCGGTGGCGGCCAGGACCGCGCTCAGTTCGAGGCCGATCAGACCGAAGGCGAAACCGCTGATCAGCAGCTCGGTGATATCCCAGAACGATTCACCCGCCATGCGATAGGCGGTATCGCCGAATTCGGTCGCCGCGTCGGTCAGATACAGGGCGCACACCAGGACCGCCAGGACGCCGGATCCACCCCACGATTCGGCGAGCCCGTAGGCCGCGAACGGCAGCAGCAGGGTCAACGCCACCTGCCAGCTCGCCTCCGCGAGATATCGCGTGAGTTTGCTGCCCAGCATGCCGAGCAGCAGCCCGACGGCCACCGCCACCACCGCGGAGACGACGAATTCGAGGCCGGCGTGCGCTGCCGAGAAACGACCAGTGACCACCGCCTCGATCGCGACCGAATAGATCACGATCGCGGTGACGTCGTTGAACAGTCCTTCGCCGCCGAGTACGACCACCAGCCGCCGCGGGAGCCCGAGCCGGCCGGCCAAGGCGGTCGCGGCCACGGGATCCGGCGGCGCGACCACGGCCCCCAGCACAATGGCCGCGGCCAGCGGCAGACCGGGGTACCAGGCATGGAACACCGCGGCGACCGCCGCGACGGTGGCGATCACCAACCCCACCGCACGCAACACGATCGGTTCCCAGTTCTCCGCGAACTGCCGCCAGGAAGTGCGGCGGGCGGCGGCGTAGAGCAGGGGTGGCAGCACCAGCGGCAGGATCAGCTCCGGTGGGATCCGGATCTCGGGGACGAACGGCAGCAGCGCCAGCACGCAGCCGAACAGCGTCATCAGCACTGCGGAGGCCACGCCGATCCGGCGGCCCAGGGCCTCGGCGAGGACCGCGGCGAACAGCAGCGTGAACGTCAGCACCAACTGGTCCATAACGGTCCAGTCTGCGATGTGCGGGGCCTCCCGGCGTGGTGCAATGCCGGGGGCGCGGCGAAATCGGCCTCCGGGTGCGGATTTCCGGCCGGCGGCCGTTCGGGCAGCACACTCGTCCTCGTCGTCGGTACCAGGTCATACGATGCTGCGGTGACCGAATACGACCACCTCGACACCTCCGTCCTGCCCGACCGTCAGCGCCGTATCCTCGCGGCCATCCAGGAGTGGGTGATCCGGCACGGTTATCCGCCGAGTACCCGCCAGCTCGGCGACGCGGTGGGTCTGCGGTCGGGATCCTCGGTGTCCAGGCATCTGAAAAGTTTGGAGGAGAAGGGTTTCCTGCGGCGCGGTGACGGTATGGCGCGGCCCATGGACGTGCGGTTGTTCCTGAACACCGGGCAGGGCGGCGCGGCGGAGCGGGAGGATGCCGTCTCGGTGCCCGTGGTCGGCGATATCGCCGCGGGTACCCCGATCACCGCCGAGGAACATATCGACGATGTGCTGTCGCTGCCGCGGGAACTGGTCGGGCGGGGCACCGTATTCGGGTTGCGGGTGCGCGGGGATTCCATGGTGGAGGCCGCCATCTGCGACGGCGATATGGTGGTGGTGCGGCAGCAATCCGAGGCGCAGTCCGGTGAGATCGTCGCCGCGATGCTGGACGGGGAGGCCACGGTGAAGGTGTTGCGCCGCCGCGGCGGGCATATCTATCTCGAACCCCGTAATCCCGCCTATCCGGTCCTCGACGGCGACCACGCCGTGGTGCTGGGCAAGGTGGTTTCGGTGATGCGGCGGATGTGACGGCGCCGGAGGCGGCGACCGGCGCTTCCCGCCGATGGGGCATGATCGAATTCATGGCCGCCGACCCGGGACCTCGGGTCCCCGACAGTATCGACGAATTCCGCACGCTCGCCCGCGCCCGGCTGAACACGTTCGACCGCATCGCTGTTCCGGACGATCTGGCGACCCGGCGGGCGGCCGTGGCACTGTGCGTGGTGGACAACGGCACCGGGCCGGCGGTGATCGTCATCAAACGGGCCTACCGGGGTCGCAATGCCGGGCAGTGGGGTCTGCCGGGTGGCCGGGTGGAGCGTGGGGAAACCCTCGAACGCGCCGCCGCCCGCGAACTGCACGAGGAGCTCGGTCTCGTCGCCGATCCCGCCGATGTACTCGGCGTCCTCGACGATTTCCCGGCCGCCTCCGGGTTCGCCATCACGCCGATCGTCACGACACTGAGCGATATCGCGGATCTGGATCCCAGCGCCGACGAAGTGCACTCCGTACATTTCGTCGACCTGCACAGTCTGGCCGCCGAAGGAACACCGCACTGGGTACGCCGCGGTGATACCGATACCCCGGCGACCCCGGAGACCGGCCTGTTGCAGATGCGATTGGCCCCCGATATGACCATCCACGCGCCGACAGGCGCGATGCTCTGGCAGTTCCGGGAGGTCGTCCTGCTCGGGCGGCGGTCCGCGGCGGCCCGGGTCGCGCATTTCCTGCAGCCCGATTGGACCCATCACTGAGCTGGAACCGGATCACTCGCGGCCGCGGTCCCTGTCGGGGGCGGTCCCCGAACGCTCCCCCTCCGCGACGATATCCGGACGTTCCTCGGCCAGCCGGTCGCCCAGGGATTCCCCCTCGCGCTGTTCGCGGGGCGTGGTCGCGTAGCGGTCGGCCGCGGACCAGTCGTCGGGCGGGTCCATCCCCTCTTCCAGCGGGTCGGCGGCCAGTTCGTCCTCGTCCAGTTGTTCCTCGGTCGGCGGGACGCTCGCCCATTCGGAGACCTCGGCGGATTCCTGACCGGTGTCATCGGTTCCGTTCATGGTCGCCGGATTGCCCGGTGTGCCCGGTCGAAACAGGTTGTCACCGAATCACCGGCTCAGCCGGGGATCGTTCCGGTGGCCCGCCCGGTCTCGCGGTCCTCGGCGCCGCGGCCACGCCGGCTACCGGTGTAGGCGGCCTCGCGGAGGCGCTGCACCACCTGGGGTACCGGTTGCACGTCCTCGGGATGGTTGAGCATCGGATCGAAGAAATCCGTCCGGTGTTCCTCCGGGTCCGCCAGCCGCAGGGCCAGCTCACCGACCGTCCGCGGACGTGAGCGCAAACCCGCCGCGGTGATCTCGAAATCGAACGGATGCTCCTGCAGATGCTGTTCGAGTTCGCCGAGCGCGGCACTGCCGGGCTGCGGCCCGACCGGGTCGGCGAAGATCCAGCGCAGGCTCGAATCGGGGAAACGATACGGCAGCAGGGATCCGTAGCGGGCGTGCGACCACCCGCGCGCGGGGGTCACCACGAACCGGCCGGCCATACCGCGGCCGGTGGTGGCGAGGGCGAAATCCCAGGGGTGTTCGTCGCGGGCGAGGACGCGGAAGCCGATCCCGAGAATATCCGGCACGGTGCCGGGAGTGCCCGTGCCCTTGGACAGGCGGGCGATCACCGCACGGTCACCGCTGCCGAACAACTCCTCGAATTCGGGTTCGGCCCGGAACCGCCCGGCCAGACGGATGCCGCGGGGGTGGAAGAAGCGGGCGTGCCGCAACCGCGCGCCGGTATCGAAGGCGGTCCGCACCACAGGGGTGATCGGATCAAACATCGGCCACCTCCTGGGCCGCGCCCGGACGACGCCAGCTCTCGTCGCCGACCAGCTGACTGGTTTGCGGACCCATGAGCAGCATCCCGCCGTCGACGACGTAGGAAGCGCCGGTGACATAGCCGGCGGCCGGGGTGGCGAGGAACGCGACCACCGAGGCCACCTCGTCGGCGTGACCGGGCCGGCCCAGCGGTAGGCCCGGCCGGGGGTGCTCGCGCGGGTCGGCATCGTCCTGGCCGGTCATCGGCGTGGAGATCTCGCCCGGCGCCACGGAGTTCACGGTGATGTCGTGCTCGGCCAGCTCCAGCGCCAGCACTTTGGTGAGCGCACCCAGACCCGCTTTGGCGGCGCAGTAGGGTGCCGCCCCGACCTTCGGCGCATGCTCGTGCACGCTGGTGATATTGATGACCCGGCCGCCACGACCGGCGTCGATCATATGACGCACGGCACGCTGGGTGCACAGGAACGCCCCGTCGAGATCGACGGAGAGCACATGTCGCCAGGTGTCGAAATCCATATCCATTGCCTTCTGCGAGGATCCGGTGCCCGCGCAGTTCACCAGCACATCCAGCCCGCCCAGTTCGCCTGCGAGTTCGTCGATCGCGGCCGTGCTGGTCGGCAGATCGTCCAGGTCGAGCTGCCGGACGACGGCCTGGGCACCCCGCTCACGGGCCAGGCCGGCGGTATGCGCGGCCCCGGCTTCATCCGTGTGATACGTGATGCCCACATCGACGCCGCCACCGGCCAATGCCACCGCGACGGCCCGGCCGATACCCGAATCGGAACCGGTCACCACCGCGCGCAACGGCGCGCCGATACGTTCTTTCGGTAAGGGAGCGATAGTAGCCATGCGCGGCGGCTACCCGGTCCGGGCGCGGTGACACAGCTATTCGTCGACCGGATCGTGGCCGCCGACGCCGGAGCCGAATTCGCGGTGCCGGGCCGGGCCGCCGGCGTCCGGTGCCAGCGGCGGGGTCGGTCCGCCGGTGCCGCGCCGGAACGCGTCGAGGAAAAGCCGCAGGGTATCGGTGGCGGCGGTGCGGGGTGTCCAGCCGAGTTCGGTGCGTGCCCGGGTCGTATCCAGTACCGGGAGGTGCATGAGGGCGTCGAACAGGCCGGGGGTCGCGGGGGCCAGATGCAGATGCCACGCACCGGCCAGGGCGGTGCGGACCAGGCGCGGGGGCACCGATAGGGCACGAACACCCAGGGTGCGTTCGATTTCGACGCGGTCGAGGACCGGTTCGGCGGCCAGATTGAACGCACCCCGCACATCGGCCACCACCGCGGCCGCGTAGGCGGTGGCCACGTCGGCGCTGTGCAGAGTCTGGAAACGCAACCCGCGCGGGTACGGCAGCGCCGGAAGCAGTTCGGGGCGCACCAGCCGGTTGGGCACCAGTGGCCCGGCGAACAGGCGGCGCTGTTCGCTCGCCGAGGCGCGCTGGAAGATGAACGCCGGTCGCATCCGGACCACCCGGCATTCGCCGTGCTGCCGTTCGAACAGGTCGAGGACCCGCTCGACATAGGCCTTCTCGACCATGTAGGACGCCTCGGGCCAGCCTTCGGTGGGCCAGGTCTCGTCGACCGGTGTATCGCCGGCACCCGGCGAGTACGCGCCGATCGACGACGCGTAGACGAGGGCCGGCACCCCGGCGGCCGCCACGGCGTCGAGGACGCGTTCGGTACCACCCACGTTGGTGCGCCAGGTGTCCAGTGGCCGCCGGGTGGGCTGGAACGCCCACGCCAGATGGATCACCGCATCCGCACCGCGGAAGATCGCCGCGAGATCACTCGACCGGACATCCGCGGCCACCCATTCCACCCCCGGCCGTTCCGCGGCGGGTTTGCGCCGGGCCAGGCCGGTGATCGAGGTCACCTCGGGTGTGGTGGACAGGGCGTCGAGCACCGCGGTCCCCACGTTGCCGGTCGCCCCCGTGACGACTACGCGCATCGGTTCTCCTCGCCGTATCAGGTGGAGCTACCGGCTTACCCCGATCCGGCCGCGCAACACCCGCCGATCACGGCAAACTCCTACGGCACCGGTCGGTACCATCTGTTCCGGCACGATAGCGCGGCCTCGGCGCCCGAGAACGCCGCTCCGACGACCGGCGGCACCACGACCCGCAGGAGCCCGGCGCACGCCCCGCCGGCACTCATGCGAGTAGGGATGGATTCGACCAACCGACTCCGTAACCACGGTCCCTGCGGTGAACAGGACAAAAGTCGACGTCACCGACGAACATGCGGTGCGTGCCCTCTTCGACCCGCCCGTTCCATCGCCGGTTTGGGACCGGCGCACGTCGAGTCGGTCCAGCCGGTGCAGTGGGGACCGACGGGGCAGAGCGGCGCGCTCGGCTCAGCCACCTGCAGTGCGGACAAGGGTTTCGCTGCCGGCCTGTGCGGGCGCTCCCCCGGCTGTCCGCTGCACCGAATCGTCCAGCGGCGCCGAGGCCGTGTTGGTCGGCGCGGGGGCCGGGCCGGTACCGCGGTCGAGACGACGCAAGGCGGCCGCGGCGGTCTTGTACAGCGGTTGTTTGGACACCGGGTCCCAGTTGGTGATCGTGAGTTCGTTGGCCGCACGGTCGTGACCCCGGCCGTCGGCGTCCCAGTACCCGTAGTGGAACGGTACGAACAGCACACCGGGGCGGACCCCGCTCACCCGGGCGCGCCCGCGGAGCACACCGCGTGCCGTGCTGACCTCCACCTGATCGCCTTCGGCGATACCGTCCCGTTCGGCGTCGGCACCGGAGATCTCCACCCACACCTCGGGTGCGGCGGCCTGCAGTTGCGGGACTCGGCCGGTTTTGGTCCGGGTGTGGAAGTGGTACAGCGTACGGCCGGTGATCAGCGCGAAGGGTCGCCGGTCGTCGGGCTGCTCGGCGGGTGGCAGGTAGCCGGCGGATCTGATGATCGCCTTGCCGTCCGGATTCAGCGCCCGGTATTCGCCGGGTTTCAGCGGTGTGCCGGTGATCAGGTCTTTGCCGTAGGACTCGCAGTAATCGGGGGCGCTCCAGAATTTGCCGTCGGTATACAACCGTTCGGTCCCGTCGGGTGCGGTCGCGGTGCACGGCCATTGGATCCCCGAATCGCCGCGTAGTTTCTCGTAGGTGAGGCCCGTGTAGTCGCAGGGGCGGCCCGCCGAGCACTGTTTCCATGCGTCGAACGCGGATTCGGCGTCGCGCCAGCCGGGCAGGGGTCCGCCGTCGCGGTCGCGGAAATCCATTCGCCGGGCGTAATCCAGCAGGATGTCCAGGTCGGCGCGGGCTTCGCCGGGCGGGTCGACCGCACGTTCGGACAGGTGCACGGTGCGGTCGACGTTGGTGAACGTGCCGGTCTTCTCACCCCAGCCCGCAGCGGGTAGCACGATATCGGCCAGTTCGGCGGTTTCGGTGCGGAACATGTCCTGCACCACGAGAAACAGCCCCGCACTGGACAGGATGTCGCGGATGCGGGCGAGTTCGGGCAGCGAAACCGCGGGGTTCGTCGCGCTCACCCACAACATTCGCAGGCTGCCCTCTTCGGCGAGGTCCATCATCTTCATCACATGGGTCGGTGGCCGGTCGTGCGGAAGCTGCTCGGGGTCCAGGTTCCAGATCCGGGCCAGGTCGGCGATATGGGTGTCGTTGGCCCAGTTGCGGAATCCGGCGATATCGCCGTCGGCGCCGCATTCGCGGGTGTTCTGGGCGGTCGGCTGGCCGTTCATCTGCAGCACGCCGCAGCCGGGGCGGCCGAGCATGCCGCGCAGTAGATGGATGTTGTTGACCTGCACCGCGGCGGCCGTCGCCTGGTGGGACTGATAGAAGCCCTGCAGCACGGTGGACAGCAGGCGGCGCGCGGAGCCCAGCAGGCGGGCGGCGGCACGGATATCGGCGGCGGGGATATCGCAGATCCGTTCCGCCACTTCGGGCGGGTACTCCGCGACCTGCTCGCGGAGGCGGTCGAAACCGACGGTATGTGCGTCGATATAGGCCATGTCGATCCAGTTGTTGACGACGATCTCGTGCAGCAACGCGTTCATGAGGGCGAGGTTGGTGCCGGGCAGCGGCGCCAGATGCATCGTGGCGTATTCGGCGACCTGCGTGCGCCGCGGATCCACGCACAACAGTGCCGGCGGATCGTCGCCCGCGAGCCGGTCGAGCATGCGCGACCAGAGCACCGTCTGGGTTTCGGCGACATTGTGACCGAACAGGGCGATCGTATCGGCGTGGTCGATATCGGTGTAGGAACCGGGCTGGCCGTCACAGCCGAAGGATTCCTTCAACGCGGCCGCGGCCGTCGCCGTGCACAGGCGGGTGTTGCCGTCCAGATGGTTGGTGCCGAGGGCACCGTGCGCGATCACGCCGAGCGTGTAGTACTCCTCGAGGAACAACTGCCCGGAGGTGTAGAAACCGATCGAGGCGGGGCCGTGCTCGGCGAGCAGATCCGAGCTGTGCCGCACCACGCGCTGCATCGCGGTATCCCAATCGGTTTCCACCAGTTCGCCGTCGACCCGGATCAACGGCCGGGTGAGCCGGTCGGCCGCGGAATTGGCCTGCCAGCCGAACAGATCCTTGGGGCCGAGCCGGCCGCGGTTCACCCGGTCGGTGCCCCGGCCCCGGACCCCGACGATGCGGTCGTCACGGACCGCGATATCCAGGGCGTCGCCGTTGGAGTGCAGCACCGACGCCGACGGCACCCAGCGCACGGTCGCCGGGTCCACGCCGTCGGCCAGATAACTGTCCACCCGGGCCGGCCAGGTGTCTCCCGGGGCGTACGGGGTCCGGTCGCCCCAGGGATCGGCGATACGGTCGCGTTTCTCCATACCCCGCGCGTACCCAGCGCGGGCGAATTCAACAGTGCCGGGTCAGGCACCGGGCCGGGCGCCCGCAGCGCCGCCGGAATGCCCTGGTAGTACACAGACCGCGTCGAGTCCGAGCACATGATTGAGCCGGCCGAACGCGAGCCACGAACCCAGGCACATGCTGAGTTCCACGATTTCGGCCTGGCTGTAGTGCGCGGTCATCCGGGACCAGAAATCCTCGTCCAGATTGTGGTGATCGAGGGCGTAGCGTTCGGCGTATTCGGCGGCCAGCCGGGTCCGGTCGTCGAGTTCGGCGGAGACGCGCCAGTCGGTCACGGCGTCGGCGAAACCCTCCTCCACCTTCTGCCCGTCGCGTTCGGTACGCCAGTCCAGGCAGAAGATGCAGCCGTTGATCTGGGCGATCCGCAGCCGCGCCGCCTCGAATTCGCGCAGTCCGAGCGTGGTGTGCTCATAGACCGCCAGCGAGAACTTCGAGGCGGCGGTCCCGATACCCGGCACCATCTCGCCCCACACATAGCCGATGGGATCCTTACCTTCGGGGATATCAACTCGCATGGCTGTTCCTTCCCAGCTTGCCGGCCGCCGGCCGCAGCGGTATGTCGAGTGCGTCGTAGAGGCCGGGCGCGGCGCCGACGAGCCAGTCGATGGCGCCGACGAGGCGCCCGACTGCGGTGGCGTTACCACCGGCCGCGTAGTTGCCGCCCTCGTCGGTGGCTTCGACGGTGACCTCGATACGCGGTCGCCCTTCGATGATCACCCGGTGCGCGCCCGACCCGTTGGGCGGAGCAGGCCATTCGGCGGCGCAGGACGGGTGGATACGGGTGATGTGCTCGACGATGATGCGCGGCTCCCCCGCCACGATGCCCTGGACCTCGAAGCGCATCGCGCCTTGCGTCCCGGCCGCGAAACTGCCCATCGTCGCGGTCTCGACCGTGGATTCGAGCGGCAGTCGCTGTACGTCTTCGCGGATCTCGTCCAGGTCGACCCCGAGCGCGCGAGCCATGAGCCGCACCTGCCCGCCCCACACCATGGTCGGCACACCGGGCGCCACCATGGGTGGCAGCTGGTCCATGGGCTGCCCCATACCCACCAGGTAGCGGACGGAATCGGGCTGGTCGTAGGTCGAATAGTCGAAGATCTCCTGGCAGCGCACCACATCGACCACGCTGCCGAGACCGCTGATCAGCACCGGCAGGACGTCGTTGCCCCAGCCGGGGTCTATGCCGGACACGAACAGGGATCCGCCACCGGATTCGATGGCGGCCAGTACCGGTTCGCGGATTTCCGGCGGTGCGCCGCGCTGGTCGTAGAGGGCATACAGGGCCGGTGTCACCACCACGGCACCGGCGCCCACCGCGCGGACGATATCGGCGAGGGCCTCGGCGGGCCGGATATCGCCGGACGCGGCATAGACCACGGCATCGGGGCTGTCCGCGAGCACGGCCTCGATATCGGTGGTGGCGGCGATGCCGAGCTGCCGGTCCAGCGCAGCGAGTTCACCGGCGTCACGCCCGTGCTTGGCCGGATCGTGGACGACCACGGCCTTCAGTACGAGCTCCGGATGGGCGTCGACCGCGCGTATTGCGGCGCGACCTACATTGCCGGTCCCCCAGACGACCGTCGAGATCATCGACGAATCGTAGCAAGCGCTTGGTTGCGGAGGGCCCGGAATCGTCGGTTTCCGCGCGAACGGAATCGCCCGCTGTGCAGGCCCGGGCAAGGCGGTGGCCGATTCCGCCGGAATCCTTACCGAACCCTCACCGATGCCAGGCTGTTCTGTCAAAAAGCAGCCGTACTGTCCGTTCCGTGATCAGAACCCACGCCCGGGCGGCATCCGTGAGTCTCGTAGTCCTCATCGGTGCGGCCGCCGGCGTCACCGCATGTACCCGTGTCTCCGCGGCGCCGACCGGCATCGCCCTCGTGAACGCCGATACCGGGCCGACGGGCGACCGGGTTCTCGAATCGGTTCAGCAGGCCGGCGGCTACGACTGGCACATCCTGCCCGCCGAGGCCGCGGATACCGGCGATTACGCGGCGGTGATCACCCTGCCCGCGGACCTGTCCGACGCCATGACGACCCTGGCCGGTAACTCGCCGCGCCGCGCCCGGCTCACCGTCGAAATCCACGACGACGCCGAGAACGCCACTGTCGAGGGCGCGATCACGACCGTCACCCGGCAGATCGGCGCCGCCGGGATCGCGACCGCGCTGGAGGCCACCGCCCGCGCCCGGACGCATATCTCGTCGGCACAGTTCACCGCCCAACTGCTGGGTACCGGGTTGGACGCGGCGGTGGCGGGCACCGAACAGTTCGACGCCGGTTCGGAACAGCTGCTGGATCTCGTCGAGGTCACCGAAACCGGTGTGGCCCAGCTGTCCTCGGCGATCGACTCCCTGACCGCCACGCTGGACGGTGTGGCCGGGCAAGCCGGGATGCTCGCCACGGCCCTCGACACCACGGAGATCACGCTGGGCGAGGCGCGGCAGGCGGCGGCCGCGACGACCACCGGACTCGACCGGATACTCCCGTTGCTGCGCGGCCTGCCCGGCGCGGGCGCCGCGCCGATCGCCGATATCATCGCGAAACTGCAGGCTGTCCGTGACGTATCCGGGCAGGTCACCGCACAATTGGACGATCCCGCCGAACAGCTCGGCCCCGGCACGGACCCGGATGCGGGGCTGGGCACCACCCTGCACGACCTGGCCGGCCGCCTCGCCGCGATCTCCGATCAGCTCGATCAGGGCGGCGCAATGGCCGCGGATATACCCGCGCGCGCCGACGAGGGCGTCGCCCAGCTCCTCGACGCCGCCGAACTCCTGGAAAGCGGGATCGGCCGGCTCCAGCACATGGTGTCGCTACTCGGCACCCATACGGCAGCGGCCTCCGCCGCGATCGCACCCGCCGGTGCCGCGCAACAGGCGGCGCTGGCCCAGGCACTCAGCGACCCGGTGGAGGTCATCCGCGAATAACGCGCTACCGCTCGATGATGCGCAGCTCTCCCCCGATCCGGGTGAATGCCGTGGGGGTGAGCCCGAACATCGCCCGGAAGGTATCGCTGAAATGCGACGGTGACGCGAACCCGGCGTCCGCTGCCGCCCGGGTCAGGTCGTGGCCGGCGGCGTAGGACCGGGCGATATGCACCATTCGTGCCCACTGGACGTAGCGGCGGAAGCTGGTCCCGGTCTGCCCGGCGAAGGTGCGCAGGAAATATGAGGTGGAAAGCCCTGCGGCGCGGGCTGTTTCCCCGGCCCGGTGCGGATGCGCGGGATCGGCGCGGATCCGGGTCGCAGCGGCGGCGATCCGGGCATCGCTGATGGTGGGCAGCGGGATACTGGCCAGGTCGAGCAGGCGCTCGATATCCGGCTCCGGTTCCCGGCACAGTGCCACGAGATCGGCTTCGCGGCGGTGCGCGTAGGGATAGTCCCCGGCCAGGCGGGTCATTCCGCCGAGGCAGCGAGCCAGGGCGGTGCTGGTCGGGTCGAAGAAACAGAACAGCATGCGGCCCCGGGTCTGCACCACGTGATGCGTGATCCGGGCGCGGAACAGGAAGCTGCGGGCGGTGATATCGGGCCGCCCGTCCACACGGACCCGAAACGGCGCGTCGATCCCGATACCGAGCGATGGGATGGCGGTCGAATGCGCGTCCAGCCCCAGCCCCGGCCCGAGATAAACGGCGTGACCGAGCCGCACCCACAGCCGGGCGGTGGCCGGTGTAGCGCACGTTTCCGGAAGTGCCACCTGGGTCATATGCGCGACGATACCGGCGCGGGATCGAGTAGCGGCAGGGTTCCGGTGCCGGTGACGAGTCGGCACCCTGGCCGCCGGGATTCTTTCGGCACAGTCTGCCCCGGGAACGAGAAAGGCATGCAGCGATGACCATGAACCGGATCGATCGGACAGCAGCACCGGAACTGAAGGAGACGACCGTCGACGGTGCCCGGTTGTGCTACGCCGAGGCCGGTACCGGCGACCCACTTGTGCTGTTGCACGGCTGGCCGGAATCGCATCGGGCCTGGCAGCATCAGATCGGCCCGCTGTCGGCGCGGCGACGAGTACTGGCACCCGACTGGCTCGGCTGGGGCGACTCCGCCCGCGATACCGCCCTGTCCTGCGATTACGACAGCGAGGTCGACCGGATCGCGCGGATGTTCGATGCTCTGGGAGTCGACCAGGTCGATCTGGCCTGTCACGATTACGGCGGCTTCCTCGGACTCGGTTTCGTGCAGCGCCATCCCGATCGGGTCCGAAGGCTGGCGCTCCTGAATTCGCGAGCGCACCGCACGTTCACGCCACCGTATCGATTGTTGTTCGGCGCGTTCACCGTCGGCTCCCGGCACCGCCCGACCCGGCGTCTGCTGGCCACACCGCCGGTGTACCTGGTCCACCGGATCGGGTTGGCGCGCTATCTGCGCAACGGCAGCTTCGACCGGGAACAGCTGGCGCGCTACCTCGAGGTACTGCGCACCCCCG
The DNA here is from genome assembly GCF_029868325.1 of Nocardia carnea. Classification (GTDB taxonomy): domain Bacteria; phylum Actinomycetota; class Actinomycetes; order Mycobacteriales; family Mycobacteriaceae; genus Nocardia; species Nocardia carnea_C. The sequence goes on along the minus strand of NZ_JARWNW010000196.1, from coordinate 29,397 downwards.
AGGGCCGCCGCTGGTACACGCATTTCTGGTCAGGTTACGAGGTCCGCGTGCGCCCCGAACTAGGTGCGCGGCTGACCGCGATCACCTGCCCCACCACCGTCATCTGGGGTAGCCGCGACCCCGCCATCCCGATGCGCACCGCCGAGGAGCTCGCCGACCGGATACCCGACGCCGAGCTGGTACGGGTGGACGCCGATCACTTCCTCATGGAAGAGCAGCCGGACGAGGTCACCGCGGCCCTGCTGCGCTGGCTGAACCGCCCCGCGCTGACGTGACCGACACCATCGCTCAGGCGACCCGGCCGGTACGGTCGCGAAGCGACCTCACCGACACCGACACGGAACCAATCGGCAGGCAGAGGTCGGTGTGGCGCTGCGGCGCCGGCCGGCCCTCGCCTACTCGACCCATACCGGCGCGAGAACATGGTGTCCGGCACCGTCACCGGGGCTACCCGGCACCGTCAGGGGGCCCGTTGTCCGCCCACGTCGTGGAGCGACCCCACCGTCGCCGGCCGCCCCACCGGCACAATCGCGTAGCAACCTGGTGCTCGGGCCCGTTCCGGAATGCACTACCGGTTCCGGGGTAGTCGCTCCCTGTGACGACGACCCGGTCCCTTAACCGGCTCCCCGCGGCCGGCCACGGCAGGCAGTGACACCGATGCCGTGGCACATCGGGACCTCCGGCTGGCAGTACCGGGATTGGCGTGGGGTGTTCTACCCCGATCCCTGTCCACAGCGACTGTGGCTCGAGCATTACTCGGCCAACTTCGCGACCGTCGAGAACAACAACGCCTTTTATCGCCTGCCCAGCCGGGAAACCTTCACCGCCTGGCACGATCGCACCCCTGCCGATTTCGTCTGCGCGGTGAAGGCGAGCCGTTTCCTGACCCATATGAAACGGCTACGCGACCCAGCCGAACCTGTGGCGCGGCTGCTCACTCACGCCGAGGGACTCGGTGCGAAGCTGGGCCCGGTGCTGCTGCAATTACCCGGCACACTGCAAGGCGATCCCGGCTTGCTGGAAGCGTGCCTGCGCTGTTTCCCGGCCGGAATCCGGGTCGCGGTCGAACCGCGGCACGAATCGTGGTGGACCCCCGAAGTACGCGCCGTCCTCGAACGCAACGAGGCCGCCCTGTGCTGGGCCGACGCCGGGTCACGGCCGGTGACACCGCTGTGGCGTACCGCCGAGTGGGGCTACCTCCGGCTGCACCACGGCCGCGCTGATCCGCGGCCCCGCTACGGCCGCCGGGCATTGCACACCTGGACCGACCGACTCACCGACGCCTGGCCGGGCGAGCACGATATCTACGTCTACTTCAACAACGACCCCGGCGGCGCCGCGATCCACGACGCGATCGCCTTCGCCCACCTCGCCACCGCCGCGGGCGCCACCGTCACCCGCACACCCGACCGGATTCCCGCGGCCGACTGACCCGATCCGCGCGCCGGGTACCGCGGGACCCCGGCTCGGGCGCGGCGCGCGTTTCACCGACCAACGCTCGGGTACCGCGCCCCTGCCCGGTATCTGCGCGCGACTGTTGTCCGTGCGCACCCGCCACTACAGCTTCCGGAGGAACCATGCAGATCGGATACAAGCTGGCCGCCGAAGCCTTCGGGCCCGGCGAACTGGTCCGCCAGGCCGTACGCGCCGAAGCAGCCGGATTCGATTTCGTCGAGATGAGCGACCACTATCACCCCTGGTTGGACAATCAGGGACATTCGCCGTTCGCCTGGTCGGTCCTGGGCACCATCGCCGCCGAAACCGAGCGGATCGGGCTGGCCACCGGTGTCACCTGTCCGACCGTGCGATACCACCCGGCGATCATCGCTCAGGCCGCCGCCACCGTGGCCCTGCTCTCCGACGGCCGGTTCACTCTCGGTGTGGGCGCCGGGGAACGTCTCAACGAGCATGTCGTCGGGGAGGGATTCCCTGTCGATGTGGCCGGCCGGCACGCGCTGCTACGGGAGGCCCTGGAGATCATCCGGTTGCTGTGGCAGGGCGGCTACCAATCCTACGAGGGCCGGCACCTTCAGCTTTCCGACGCCCGCGTCTTCGATCTGCCCGACGAGCCGCCGGTGATCGCGGTCGCCGCCGGCGGCACCCAGGCCGCCGGAATCGCCGCCGAACTGGGCGACGGCCTGTTCGCCACCGAACCGAAACCGGAACTCGTCTCCGGCTATCGGGAGGCGGGCGGCGACGGACCGCGCTACGCCGAGGTCCCGATGGCCTGGGCACCCGACGAACAAACCGCGGCCCGCGCCGCCCACGAGACCTCACGCTGGGCGATGACGGGCTGGAAGGTGATGAGCGAACTGCCCAACCCGGTGAATTTCGCCGCCGCCTCCGCCACCGTGCGGGAACAGGACATCCTGGAGAAGTTCGCCTGCGGCCCGGACCCGCAGCGTTACCTCGACGTGGCGCAGCCGTTCGTGGACGCCGGATTCGACCATCTGGTCATGCAGAACGCCGGTCCCGACCCTGACGGTTTCTTCGACTTCTTCCGCGCCGAACTCGACGAACCGCTGCGCAAACTGACCGCCCAGCCGGGCTGATGTCCCTGTTCGAACGCTGTTTCCGGGGCGGCCGCAGATCGATTCCGGACGCCGCGATTCGATCCGGCCGCGCCGGGTACGCGCCCTCACGTGGCTGATATGACGATCCGAGAAGTAGCGCAACGACCCGGCCCGTTCGCCTCGCTGTACATCGACGCCCAGCACGACACGGAGGACGCCGAGCAGCAGCGCACCCTGCGCTGGCGGGCCCTCGCCGAACGCCTCGAGGCCGCGGGCGCCACGGAGGGAATGATCCGGTCCCTCGCGGCGGCGGTCACCGGCAGCCCACCCGAACCGGGACGTGCCGGCCGCGTCCTGATCGCCGACTCCGAACGAATGCTGATCGACCGGCGGCTGCCCCGGCCGGTGCAGCCGGAGATCGTCCGGGTCTCGCCGTTGCCGTATCTGCTGCCGCTCATCGAATGCGAGACCGAGGAGGTGCCGCACGCGGTGGCGGTGGTGGACAAGGTGGGGTCGGAACTGTACGGGGTCGACGACGAGGGCAATGTGGTCGGCGAAACCGTGGAGGGCGAGGGGCATCCGGTGCACAAGGTCCGCCACGGCGGCGGCTGGTCGCATCTGTCGATGCAGCGGCGCGTGGAGGAAACCGTCCGGCGCAATGCCGACGATATCGCCGCGGAGCTGAAACGCCTGACCGAGCGGATCCGGGCCAGGATCGTGGTGCTGGCCGGTGATGTCACCGCCCGCGCCGAGGTCCGCCGGGCGCTCGGCTCGCTGCCGGCCCGCGTCGTGGAAGTCGAGTCCGGTGGCCGGGCGGCCGGCACCGATACCGGCGGATTCGATGACGACGTCCGTGAACTGGTCACCGCCGAGGCGCGCGAGGTACGGGACGAAACGGTGGCGCGATTCGACCAGGCCCGCGGCCGCGACGACGGACCCGCCGTCGCCGGGCTCTCCGCGACGGTTTCGGCGCTCTTGGCGGCCAATACCGAGAATCTGCTGATCAACGCCGCCGCCCTCGGTGACCGCACCGTACAGCTGGATCCCGAACCCGTCCGCGACCCGGCCGCGCTCGGCGCCCTGTCCGAAACGGCCGCGCAGACCTGCCGGGCCGACGAAGCACTACCGGTGGGTGTCCTGGTGCGCGGCGGAACAATCACCCCGGTCGACGCGGAAACCGCCCCCAGCGAGGGCGTCGGCGCCCTGCTGCGGCATACCTGAACCCCGCCGCCGGAGGCAGGAGGACACGATGGAACGAGGAAGCAGTAAGCACGGCCCCGCCCGCGACGACGAACTCGCCCACGAAATGGAGGGCACGCTGCGCGGTAACCGATCGAGCCGGGCCGAGGAATGGCACGATCCCGAACCGCCCGCGGACGACGACGACCTGGCCAACGAGCGCGTCGACCGCACCGAGCGCCCCGGCGACGCGGGGACATGACCTAACCCTTTCGATGCCGGGCGCGGAGGGGTATCCGGCCGCCGCGCGTCCGGCATGCGCCGACGCGCCGGTGAGCAAACCGGTGCCTTCCGGACGATAACGCCTGTATCGGGCGGTGCGGGCCACTCGGGCTGCCGAGTTCCGCGACCACCCGATACAGGCGTTGTTCGCGGTGCGGAAAGCAGCGGCACGTCTCGCGGCGCGCGGCCGATGCGTCCTACGCGGACGCGATGGACGTGTCGTCGGCCGGAAAAGGCCATGCGGCGACCTGCTCGGCGATCCCGAACACCGAAACCAGTGCGGCGTCGAACACGCGGTGGCCCGGCCGTAGGCAGGCCTCTGCCGGCGCCCCCCGCGTGGTCGTCGAGCAGCGATACGACGGTCAGCGGAGCGGACACAATCGCCCCGGCACGAGGTACTGCGCGCACCGAGATCGAGCAGGAACCCGAGCTTCGCCGCGGTCCGGTTCCACACGAACGGCTCCCTCGAACGGCAGTTGCAAGGGACCGCCCCTCGACCGGCAGGCCAACCTCCAGACGAAGACCGCCACTCGAGGCAGCGCCAGAAATGTATACATCCCTCCTGGCTTCACTTCATCTAGCTGGCATTATTGCGGAACTTTTGCCAATGCACGCGCTTTATGCATACAGTATGGGGGCGGTTGTGCTTCGAGTCACAGCACCGCGGAAGCAAGCATCCGCCTCAGCAGCACCGTGCCGGCACGGCACATCACCGGCGGGCCGTCGTATGCGGTCTCCCGCCGCCAGTCAGGAGTGACCATGAGTACTCGGGCACCTGCTCGCCCGCCGAGGCGCGTCCGCGCCATCGTCGGAGCCACCATCGGCCATACCATCGAATTCTTCGACTTCACGGTGTACGGCTTCCTCGCTGTCCACATCGGGGCTACGTTCTTCCCGTCCGAGGACCCCACGGCCGAACTGCTGAGCAGTTTTGCCGTATTCGGCCTGGCATTCCTGGCCCGCCCGCTCGGTGGTGTGGTCCTCGGTCCGCTGGCCGACCGGATCGGCCGGAAACGGGTCCTCGTACTGGTCCTCACCGTGATGGCCGCCTGCTCGGTCGGCATCGGGTTGCTACCCGGCTACGACTCGTGGGGTATCGCGGCACCGTTCGTACTGGTCGCCCTGCGCACCCTGCAAGGGTTTTCCGCCGGCGGCGAATACGGCAGTGGCAGTGCCTTCCTGCTCGAATACGCCGGGCGTAACCGCCGCGCCTTCGGGATCAGCTGGCTCACCTTCGGTACCACGGCCGGTCTGATGCTCGGCATCACCGTCGTCACCGCGCTCACCGCCGCACTCGGCGACGATCGGATGGCGGAGTGGGGCTGGCGGATTCCGTTCCTGCTCGCCGCCCCGCTGGCCGGTATCGCGCTCTATATCCGGGCGAAGCTCGAGGAAACCCCGGACTTCCAGACCATGAGCGAAACCGGCACCTTGAGCCACTCCCCCGCCCGGGAGGTCCTCGGCCGCGGCCGCCGGTTCGCATTGATCGTCGGAATCGGCGCCATGCACGCGACCTGCTTCTACGCGGTGTTCACCTATATGCCGACCTATATCGGCACGGTCAACGAATACGGCGCGACCTTCTCCTTGGTCTCCACCATGTGTGCCGGAGCAGCCACGATGGTGGCCCTGCCGCTCGTGGCCCGGCTCTCCGACCGGATCGGCCGCCGCCCGGTACTGCTGTTCGGTTCGATCGGCTTCGCCGTCATCGTCTTCCCGGTGTTCGCGGCGATCACCGTGGGCAATCCGGTGCTCGCGCTGGGTAGCCAATTGCTGCTCGGCGTATTCACTGCGATCTACCTGTCCGCTTCTGCCGCCACCATGCCCGAGTTGTTCCCGGCGGCAATCCGCTCGACCGGTGTCTCGATCGGTTTCAATATCCCGGCGGCCGTGTTCGGCGGCAGTGCGCCGTTCGTCGCCACCTACCTGATCCAGCAGACCGACTGGACCCCGTCGCCCTCGATCTACCTGCTGCTGACCGCGATCTGTGGCGCGGTGGCTTCCTTCCTGCTCACTGGGGATGATCTACACGGCGACGATCTCGTCGACAGCGAGAAGATCGCAACCTCCGCTGCGGCCCCGGAACCGGGCCGGGTGCCCGACCCGATCGGCTGACCGGCCCGTACCTCATCAGCAAGGACAAGAATGCCCACATCGCGAGCAAGTGAACTGACCCGTAACGCGGCCGAGGAAATCCGGCGCTGGGTGTTGAACGGTGAGATCGAGCCGGGCGAACGGCTCCGTGAGGTCGATGTCGCCGCGCGCCTCGGTATGAGCCGGACCCCGGTGCGCCAGGCCTTCCAGCTGCTCAGCGGGGAAGGAATTCTCGACGCCCGGCCGGCCGGCGGGTTCGAGGTGCCACTGTGGTCGCGAGAGGAAATCGACGAGATCTACCAGCTGCGCGCGGTGCTCGAATCGTTCGCGGCCCGCCGCGCGGCGATGCGCTCCGAGCATGTTCCGATCGCGGCGCTCGCCGATCTGGCGGCGGAGATGACCCGTATCGGCGCCGGCGACGATCCTGATCTGCACCTGCTGGGTGAGCTGAATCTGCGATTCCACAATCTCGTCTTCGAGGCGTCCGGAAGTCCGCGACTGGTGGCGGCGCTGACGGGCGTCACCCACGTCCCGCTGATGCACCGGATCTTCTTCCTGTACACCCGCACCGAAATGGAGAAAACGCTGCAGGAACATCATCTGCTGGTCGACGCGCTGAATGCCGGCGACCCGGATTGGGCGGCCGGGGTCCAGCACGCGCATATTCTCGCTGCCCGCTCTGTCCTGCTGAATCGCCTGGCCGGCCAAGACCGGGCCACGCCGACCGGCCGACCGGCGGGATATGCGAATACCAACGAGGAGTTACTGTGACCACCGGCGCCGAAACAGCAGCGGAGCGCTCCGACGCCCGCCCGGAGAACCCGTTGGATCCGCGGCATTTCGTACCCGGTGCGGAAAGCGCAGCGGTCCCGCTGGTTGTCGCCGGGTCCCCCCGCTGGGTAGGCGAAACCACCGAGATCGTCTCGCCGGCCTACGAGCACGACCGTTTCCGCTGTGCGGTGGCCGATCCGGGCCTGGTCGCCGAAGCCGCGGTGGCCGCGCATGCCGCACGGGCGCGCTGCGCGGAATGGGACCGGTCCGGCCGCGCCCGAATCCTGGAGACCATGGCGACCGCGATCGCCCGGGACCGCGACGTCCTCGCCCGGGTGCTCACCCGCGAAGTGGGTAAGGCTCTGCGGGATTCGCTCGGTGAGGTCGACCGGGCTGTTGCCACGCTCCGCGCCGCCGCCCACGCCGCCGCCGGGCTCACCGGCCGGGAGATACCGGTCGATGCCGTACCATCCGGGCGCGGCCGGTACGCCCATACCGTCTGGGAACCGGTGGGCGTCGTCGCCGCGATCTGTGGCTTCAACTTTCCCCTGCTGCTGGCTGTACACAAGGTGTCCGCGGCCATCGGTGCAGGCTGCCCCGTGCTGATCAAACCCAGCGATCGGACTCCGCTGGCCACGGTCGCACTGGCCGGTTATGCCGTCGCGGCCGGTTGGCCGGCCGGCGCGATCAGCGTACTCAGCGGCGATGCTCTGGTGGGGAAAGCCCTGGTGGAGCATCCCGCGGTCCGGCTCGTCTCGTTCACGGGCAGCACCGCGGTGGGCGCCGCGATCGCGGCAACGGCAGGGGCGCAACTGAAACGCACAGTCCTGGAACTGGGTTCGAATGCCGCGACGATTGTGGCCGCCGACGCCGATCTCGACCTCGCGGCGCGGCGCTGCGCCCACGGGGCGATGGCATCGTCCGGACAGTCGTGCATTTCGGTGCAGCGCGTATTCGCCGAGAGTTCGATAGCCGCCGGTTTGGCCGAGGCCATGGCGGAGTACGCGGCGGGGTTGCGGATCGGCGATCCGTACGACCCGGCTACCGAACTCGGCCGGGTGATCTCCGCGCAGGCCGCCGAGCGGCTGGCGGCGATGATCGAGGATGCGGTCACCGGCGGCGCGACGCTGCTCACCGGCGGTGTCCGCGACCGGACGGTGCTGCCGACCGTGCTCTATGCCCCCGCCGACGACGCGGAGATCAGCCGGCACGAAGCCTTCGGCCCGGTGGTCGCCGTCTATCCCGTCGATTCGCTCGACGATGCCGTCGCGGCCGCCAACAGCCTCGAATTCGGTCTCATGGCCGGAGTTTTCACCTCATCCATCGATACAGCGACCCGGGTGGCGGCGGCACTCGAAACCGGCGGTGTGCACATCAACGAATGCTCCAACTTCCGCGCCGACAACATGCCGTACGGCGGCGTGAAGGGCAGCGGGTACGGCAAGGAAGGGCCCGCCTCCGCCATTCGGGAGATGTCGGTCGAAAAGGTCGTCACCTGGGCGCGGTAGCCGCGCCGGAAGGAATCGAAAGTGAACCAGGGCAAATGAAACGATCCGATCCGGTCGATGTGATCATTGTCGGCGCCGGGCTCTCCGGCGGTATCACCGCGGCCGAACTCAGCAAGGCGGGTATGTCCGTCGTCTGCCTGGAGCAGGGCGATTGGCCCGACTACGCCAACGCCCGCGCGGATTTCGACGATTACGAAGTCACTGCCGACCTGCACTGGGGTCGTAACCCGAACCAGCGCAGGAGTGCGGCCGACTATCCGGTGGACGACAGCGATTCCGATATCAGCCCGCTGATGTGGAATGGCGTCGGCGGTGGCACGGTGTTGTATTCCGCGAAGTGGCATCGGATGACACCCAGCGATTTCCGGGTCCGCTCGCTCGACGGGGTTGCCGACGATTGGCCCCTGAGTTACGAAGACCTCGAACCCTTCTATGTCGAGGCCGAACGACAGATGGGTGTGTCCGGGCTGGCCGGAAATCCCGCCTACCCGGCCGGCGAAGGCCCGCCCAATCCACCGGTGCCGATCCGGGCCGCGGGACGGCTGATGGCGAATACGCTCAACGAGCTCGGCTGGCACTGGTGGCCGGGGTCGAATGCGATCTCCACGCGCGTGTACCGCGATCTCAAACCGTGCCGGCAGCACGGGACCTGTATGTCCGGATGCCCGGAGGGCGCCAAGGCATCGACCGATATCACCCATTGGCCGGCGGCACGCAGCCGTGGCGCAAGGTTGGTCACCGGGGCACGGGCGAGCCGGATCCTCGTCGAGAGCGGTCGCGCGGCGGGCGTCGAGTACATCGACCGGGAAGGCCGGACGGACGCGGTTTACGCGCACGCGGTCGTGCTGTGCGCGAACGGCCTCGGCACGCCACGGCTGCTGCTGATGTCGGCGACGGCCGAACACCCCGACGGGCTGGCCAATTCCTCCGGTCTGGTGGGAACCCACCTCATGATGCATCCGTTCGGCGCGGTGGCGGGCGTCTTCGACCAGGACCTCGGCACCACCGCCGGGTCATGGGGGCAGCAGATCCACAGTATGCAGTTCTACGAGACCGACGAATCACGTGGTTTCGTGCGCGGAGCGAAATGGGGTCTGCAACCGACCGGTGGCCCGCTCGGGATCACCCGGTCCTATCCGTGGGCGCAGTCCGATGCCCCGATGTGGTTCGCCGATTTCCACCGGACCCTGCGCAGCCGGCTCGGGCACACACCGATGTGGAGTATCGTCGCCGAGGATCTTCCGGTCGCGGAGAACCGGGTGACGCTGTCGGGCACCCTGACCGACCCCAGTGGCCTGCCGGCCCCGAAGGTCACCTACCGCACCGACGAGAACTCCCGCGCCATGCTGGACTGGCATACCCGCAAGGCAGTCGAATCCTTCGAGGCCGCGGGCGCGGTGGAGACCATCGTCGGACCGATGGTCAAAGAGAGCGGCTGGCATCTGATGGGCACGGCCCGGATGGGTTCCGATCCACGGACCTCGGTCACCGATCGCTATGGCCGCTCCCACGATATCGACAACCTGTTCGTGTTCGATTCGAGTACCTGGGTGACCAGTGGCGGTGTGAATCCGGCGGCAACCCAAGCGGCGCTTGCGCTCTGGGGCAGCAAACACCTGATCGAAACGAAGGGCCGGATCCGATGACCGCGGCGCAACTCACCGACGACGAACGCGAGACCGCCTACCTGCTCGGCGAGGAGCTCATCCCGCCGCAGGACGGTGAACTGTCCGCGGACCAGGCAGGCGTATCGGCGGAGTTCCTCGATCGGGTACTCGCGCTTCGGCCGGATCTGGTGCCCCCGTTCCGCGAACTGCTGGGCCGGGCCCGTGATCAGGAGCCCAGGGACTTCTGCGAACGCCTCATGGCCGACGAACCCGCGGAATTCCAGAAGCTGACATTCGTCCTCGCCGGCGCCTATTTGATGAGCCCGCGGGTGCGTACCCGGTTGAAGTACCGGGGACAGATCGGCGAACCGCAACTGGGCGAACCGCAACCCGAGTACACCGAAACCGGAATCCTGACGCAGGTCCGCGAGCGCGGTCCGATCTATCGACCCACACCCGACTGAGCACATCTTGCTTATATTGTGGGTCTCTGCTCATAATATGAGCCTGCTGTGGCCTGAGTCACGGCGAATGGGCCCCGCGTGCGGCGTGGGAACAGCGCTCACCCGAGTGCGACTCGATGGGAAAGCACATGTCAGACCTTGCAACGATGCTCAACACCGCGGCGGCGATCCTCGCCGTCGTCGTGCTGATCACCCGGTTCACAATCAATCCCGCGGTATCGCTGGTGATCGGCGCGGCCTATCTGGGTCTCACCTCCGGGCTGGGCGTCACGAAAACCGTGGACACCATCAGCACCGGCTTCGGCGACATCATGGCCGAGGTCGGCCTGCTGATCGCCTTCGGTGTGCTGATGGGCGCGATGCTGCAGGAAACGGGCGCGATCCAGCGCCTGGTCGGGGCGCTGGTGCGGCTGCTCGGCGCCGACCGGATGCCGTACGCGATGTCGCTGACCCTTGCGACCTTCCTGCAGTCGATCTACCTCGACGTGCTCATGGTGATCTCGGCCCCGCTGGCCCGCAGCACCGCCGCCAAGATCGAGAAGAAGGGCACCGCCAAGATGGCGACCGCCCTGGCCATCGGCGGGGAATGCGGCATCGTGCTGACGGTGCCGGGCGTCGGAGCGCTGGCACTGGCCGGCCTGCTGGGTGTACCGCTGGGCAAAATGCTGCTCTTCGGGCTCGTTCTGGTGATCCCGACCGTGGCGATCGCGGTGGCGGTGATGTGTTTCCTGTTCGACCGCGGCTGGTGGGACGAGGAGCGCGACGAACAGCAGAGTGCCGTGGAGCCGGTCTCCGGCGGCAACCCCGAGCTCGAATCCGCGCCGGGCGCAGTGGCCACCAGGACCGCGGCCGAAACCCGCACCGAGACTCCCCTGCCGCTGCTGTTCGCGCCGCTGTGCACCGCGCTGGTCCTCATCGCCGTCGGCGCGATCCTCGATGTCGCCGAAGTGCACATCCCGGTGATCGAATTCCTGTCGACCCCGGTCGTCGCCCTGCTGATCGGCCTGGTCGGTACCAGCCTCGTCGGACGGCGCGCCATCGGTGCCGAACGCGTCCAGCAGTCCATCGCCACCGGGTTCCGCGAAAGCGGCCAGATCCTCATCCTCACCGGTGTCGGCGGTTCGCTGGCGGCCACCATCTCCGCCATCGGGCTCGGCGATATCCTCGGCGAATATTTCACCGCGAGCACGGCCGCACCGCTGCTGATGGTGTGGGTGATCGCCGCCGTCCTGCATATCGCGGTCGGCTCGGTGACGATCTCGGCGATCACCGCCGCGGGTATCCTCGCCCCGGTCGCGCCCGCCCTCGGTATCGATCCGGTGCTGATCGCGCTGGCCGCCGGTGCCGGGTCGCTGTTCGCCGTGCACGTCACCAGCAACACCTTCTGGCTGCTGCAGTCCCTGATGGGCCAGACCACCCGCGGCACCCTGAAATCCTGCTCGGTCGGCGTCTCGATCGCCTCGGTGGTGGCGATCCTGCTCATCATGCCGCTGAGCCTGGTTCTCTGACCCGCAACGATAGGAAGATATGAGCAACGAGGCTGTTCGCCCGCTGGCCGGTATCCGCGTCCTCGAACTGGGCAACTACATCGCCGCACCGACCGCCGGCCGGATGCTCGCCGATTTCGGCGCCGAGGTGATCAAGGTCGAACGGCCGGTCACCGGTGACGAACTGCGCCGGTGGCGGCTGTACGACGGTGATACCTCCATGCTGTACCGCACGATCAACCGGAACAAGAAATCCATCGTGCTGGACCTGAAGACCGAAGCGGGCCGGGCGCTCGTTCTGGACCTGGTCCGCGAATGCGATGTGCTGCTGGAGAACTTCCGGCCCGGGACGCTGGAGAAATGGGGGCTCGGCCCCGAGGAGCTGCAGCAGGTGAACCCCGATCTGGTGCTCACCCGGATCTCCGCGTACGGCCAGACCGGCCCGCAATCCGCGCGCCCCGGATTCGCCGCCGTGGCCGAAGCGGTCGGCGGGCTGCGCGAACTGGTCGGCGATCCCGACCGGCCGCCGGTACGCACCGGGGTCTCCATCGGTGATTCCATCGCCGGTATCTATGCCGCCTTCGGCACGGTGATGGCGCTGTTCCAGCGGGCCCGCAGCACGTCGCCGATACCGCTGCCGGAACGCATCATCGATGTGGCGCTCAACGAATCGATCCTGTCGGTGATGGAATCGCTGGTTCCCGACTACCTCGCCTACGGGGTCGAGCGGCAGCGGGTGGGCGGCCGGATGGAAGGTATCGCCCCGTCGAACGCCTACCCCTGTAGCGACGGCTACAGCATCATCATCGCCGGGAACGGTGACGGAATCTTCCAGCGCTATATGGAGATCATCGAACGCCCCGATCTCGCCGCCGACCCGGATCTACGCGATAACGCCGGCCGCTGGCGCCGCCGCGAAGAACTCGATGCGGCGATCTCCGACTGGACCGTACGGCACACCCGCGAAGAAGCCGTGAAAATCCTGGACGAGGCCGGGGTCCCGTCCGGGCCGATCTACACCGCCGCCGATATCTGCGCCGACGAGCAGTACGCCGCCCGGAACATGATCCAGCAGTTCCCGGTCGACACCGGTGCCGCCGAACCGGCCACCGTCGGGTTCCCGGGCATCGTCCCGGTGATCGGGGGCGAGTCGCTGCCGATCCGTACAATCGGACCCGACCTGGGCGAACACACGCGCGAGGTACTCGCCTCGGTGCTGCGCCTCACCGACGACGAAATCGATGCCGTCACAGGCACGGCCGAAACAGGGGTTGCGGTATGACCTTCACCTACACACCGGCCGCGCGATTGCGCGATGTCACGCTGCGCGACGGTTTGCAGCTCACCGGAAAGATGCTGCCGACCGAGCGCAAAGTGGAGATCGCCCGCGAACTGCTCGCCTTGGGTGTCCCGGAACTCGAAATCGGCTCCATGGCACGCCCGGACCTCGTACCGCCGCTGGCCAATACGCTCGAGGTCATCGCCGAGCTGACGCCGGCGGAACTCGAGAAATGCTGGGTGTGGGTGGCCACGCCCCGGCATATCGAGAAGGCCGCTGCCGCGGGAGCGCGGAACTTCCAATACTGTTTTTCCGCCTCGGATTCGCACAATCAGGCCAATATCGGGCGCAGTACCGAGGACAGTGTGGCCGCCATGCCGCGGGCCGTGGAGCTCGCCCGGGATTGCGGCGGCGCCATCCAGCTCTGTATCGCGACCTCGTTCACCTGCCCGATCGAAGGCATGGTCGATCCGGAGCGCGTCCTCGGTATCGCGGCCGACCCGCGCACCGACGGCGCCGCCGATATCGTCATCTGCGATACCCTCGGCCAAGCCGTACCCGCGCAGGTCTCCCAGCTCATCAAGGCGGTCGGCAGCAGCACCCCGGACCGCCGGATCGTCTTCCACGGCCACGACACCTGGGGGCTGGGGGTGGCCAATACGCTGGCGGCCATCGATGCGGGCGCCGGTATGGTCGACGGCTGCCTGGGCGGTCTCGGCGGCTGCCCGTTCGCGCCCGGCGCCAGCGGTAACACCGCCAGCGAGGACATCCTGTTCGCCACCCGCCCGGACTGGCTCACCCCGGACACCCTCGCGCGGATGGTGGATATCAGTGAACGGATGCTCGCCGAACTCGGCGAACCCAACCGTTCCAAAACCGCCCAGGGCGCACGCTCGGAAGCCCGCGCCTTCGAATGGGTGATCGCGTGACGGCCACCGATTTCCTCGTCACGACCCCGCTCCCCGGTCCGGGTATGGGCCTGCTCGAAGCGGCGGGAACGGTGACGGTCGCCGAGAACGGGATGACCCACACCGAATTGGCGGATGCGTGTGCCTCGGGCGACTACCGGGTGGTGGTGGCCCAGTTGCGTGACGAGTTCGACGCACCCCTGCTGGCCCGCGCGAAAATCGCCGGGATCAGCAATTTCGCGGTGGGCTACAACAATATCGATATCGCGGCGGCCACGGCGAACTCCATCGTCGTCGGCAACACCCCGGGTGTGCTCACCGATGCCACCGCGGATATCGCCCTCCTGCTGATGCTGGCGGTCGCCCGGCGGTGCGTCGAGGCCGATGCGTTCGTCCGTGCCGGGAAATTCCACGGCTGGGAACCGGAATTACTCCTGGGCCATGATGTCAGCGGGAAAACACTGGGACTGGCCGGTTTCGGCCGGATCGCCCGGGCCACCGCCCGGCGTGCCCTCGCGTTCGGGATGACGGTCGCGTTCTGCCCGCGGCCCCCCGGTGATCGCCCGGTGAGCGAGGAGGAACTGGGGGAATTCGCCGGCAAGGTCCGCCACGTGTCCTGGCCGGAACTCATCGAGACCAGCGACTACCTTTCGGTGCACGTACCGCTGAACGACCAGACCCGCCACCTCGTCGACGCCGGTGTTCTGAACGCGATGAAACCCTCGGCGATCCTGATCAATACCGCCCGCGGGCCGATCGTCGACGAGCAGGCGCTGGTGGCGGCCCTGCGGGACGGGACCATCGCGGGCGCCGGACTCGATGTCTACGAGAACGAACCGCGACTGGCACCCGGGCTGGCCGAACTGCCGAATACCGTGCTACTCCCCCATGTCGGCAGTGCGACCGTGCCGGTGCGCTCCGAAATGGCCCGGCGTTGTGCGGAGAACGCGATCGCGATGGCACGCGGGGAACTGCCGCCGTATCCGGTCAACCCGGAGGCACTCGCCCGCTGAGAACGACCGGCTCCGCCGCCCGGCCGACCGCGCAGCACCGGGGCCGGTTCGTACGCAATATCCCGAAGGGCCCTCAAGCGGGGATCCGGCCCCCGAGCGTGCGCGTGACCTGCTCGGCGTAGCCGACGAGCAGATCCACCCATTCCTCGCACCGTTCGCGCGGCATCCGGATCGTCGGGCCGCTGATCGTCAACGCCGCCACCACTTTCCCGGCCGCGTCGAACACCGGCGCCGACAGCCCGGACGCCGAATCCTCTCGTTCGCCGGCGCTGATCGCATAGCCGTCGGCCTTCGCCTGCGCGATGAGTGTGCGCAGATCCGCCGGGCTGGTCACCGTGCCTTCGGTGAGCGGTTCCAGGGGTGCGGACAGCACCTGCTCGGCGAGATCCGGATTCCAGGCCAGCAGAATCCGGCCCGCCGATCCGGCGTAGAGCGGAATGATCTTTCCCACGTACATGTCCCGGCGCAGGGCGTGGCGGGTCTCGGCGATCGCGACGCATACCCGGAAACCGTGTTCGGCCCGGAACACACACGCCGTCTCACCGGTCTCGTCGCGGATCTCGCGCAGGACCGGGTCGACGATCGACAGCAGATCCAGCCCTTTCACCGCCGTCGCCGCCCAATAACTCATCCGCAGCCCGATCCGGATCTGGTCCCCCGCGCGATCCAGCAGCCCCTGCGCGACCATATTCGTCACCAGCCGCTGCACCGTGGAGGTAGGGAAACCGGTGGCCTGCTGGATCTCGCCCAAGGTCAGCGACGGCCGGGCCAGTGAGAAGGCGTCGAGTATCTCGGTGATCTTCACCAGCACCAGCAGCGGCTGATGGTTCGCGGCCGCCCCGCCGTCATCCCTGGACATACGCCGAATCTACGCCGCGGTCGCCCTCGCCCCGATCTCGGCGTTCTACAGCGCGTTCCCGGCGTCGACGATATGGGTGGTGCCGGTGATGTATTTCGCGGCATCGGATACCAGGAACAGCACCGTATTCGTGATGTCCTCCGGCGCGAGGGCGGTCACCGGCAGCCGGTTCATCTTTCCCGCCACCGCTTCGAAATCGGCGCGGCCCGGGTTCTCCAGATCCGGCCGGAACAGCCGATAGGTGGATTCGTTGTAGACCATATCGGTGCCCACCGTGCCCGGGTGGACCGTATTGACCCGGATACTCTGCGGGGCCAGCTCCTTGGCCAGCACCTTCATCAGGCTCACCAGACCAGCTTTCGCGGCGGCGTAGTGCGCGATGTTCTCCTGGGCCACCATCGCCGCCACCGAACTGGTGATGACCACCGAACCGCCGTGCCCGGATTCGACGATATGCGGCACCGATGCCTTCAGCGTTTTCCAGACACCGGTCAGGTTGATATCGATCATCTCCTGCCAGGTGTCCTCGCTCATGCCCAGCGTCGGCGCCGGACTGGAGATGCCGGCATTGGCGACCACGATATCGAGGCGGCCGAGTGCCTTCACCCCTTCGTCGACGGCGGCGGTCAGGGCGGCGAGGTCACGGACGTCGGCGTCCCGGGCGAAGATCCGCCGTCCTTCGGCCTCCACCAGGCGCGCCGTTTCGGCCAGATCCTCGGCGGTGGCCAGGGGGTAGGGCACACTCTTCGCCTCCGCCGTGGTGTCGACGGCGATGATATCGGCGCCTTCCCGCGCGAAACGCACCGCGTGGCTTCTCCCCTGACCGCGACCCGCCCCGGGGACGATCAGGCCTCGACCAACTCCGCCTCGGCCTTCTCGCCGATATCGTCCTCCTCCGGTGCGCTGGACCGGTTCGGCAACAGGACCGCCATGACGATCACGACCAGCGATAGCACCGCCGAGACCGCGAACGCCCACTGCATCCCGCCCAACTGTGCCGACACCGCATCGGCGCCGCCGTCCTCCAGCGTGCCCGCCCGGGTCGCCATCACGGTCACCACCAGGGCGGTGCCCAGCGCGGCGGCGACCTGCTGGAGAGTGCCCAGCATCGAGCTGCCGTGCGAATAGAGATCCTCCGGTAGCGCGCCCAGCGCGAGGGTGAACACCGGTGTGAAGGCCGCAGCCAGCCCGATCATGAGCAGGATGTGCAATCCGAGCAACTGCCAGTACGGCGTGCTGATCGAGATCTGGGTGAAGCCCGCGAGCGCGGCGGTGATCGCGATCGATCCCGGAATCACCAGGACGCGGCCACCGAAACGGTCGAACATCCGGCCGATCACCGGCCCCAGCAGGCCCATCGCAAGCCCGCCCGGCATCACCAGCAGGCCGGTGAGCAGCGGCGACAGCTCGCGCAGGTTCTGCAGATACAGCGGCAGCAGCATCATCGAACCGAGCATCGCCAGGAACGCCACCGCCATGAGAACCAATCCCTTGGCATAGGTCGCGGCCCGCAGGACTCGCAAATCCAGCAGCGGCGTCCCGGTGCGCTGCAACCACAGCTGACGGGCCACGAACAACCCGATGAGCGCGATCCCGGCCACGGTGATCAGCGCCGGTGTCGTGACACTGCCCGCCTCGAACTGGCTCAGGCCATAGACCAGGCTGCCGAAACCGAGTGCCGCGAAGACCACGCTGAACCAGTCGATCGAGCCGGCCTCCGGTTCACCGACGTTCTCCAGGCTGCGCAGACCGAACCAGGTGACCACCCCCGCGATCGGCAGCACCAGCACGAACAACCACCGCCACGACGCGACCTGCAGCACCAGCCCCGAGATGACCGGACCCATGGCCGGCGCCACCGAAATCGCCAGCGTCACGTTGCCCATGACCCGGCCGCGATCGCGTTCGTGCACCACCGTCATCAGCGTGGTCATCAGCAGCGGCATCATCACCGCCGTACCGCCCGCCTGCACGATCCGCCCGACCAGCAGCACCGCGAACGACGGCGCGACCGCGGACAGCGCCGTACCCGCGAGGAAGATCCCCATGGCCATGGCATAGGCCCGCCGGGTCGTGACCCGCTGCAGGAACCAGCCGGTTACCGGGATGACCGCGGCCATGGTGAGCATGAAGGCGGTGGAGACCCACTGCGCCGCGCGTTCGGTGACCTCGAGGTCGTTCATCAACCGCGGAATCGCGTTGATCATGATGGTCTCGTTCAAGATCACCACGAAGGTCGCGATCACGAGCAGCTGGATCACCGCGGGGGTACCCCCGCCGGCCCGGCGAACAGACTTCAGTGCGGGCATCGGCTACCTCCGGGGTCGTGAACGAACTGTGCGTGGCATCGGGCGGTCGTCGTCGACCGGGCCCGGGCCCCATATGAAAGCAGACGGGTACGACCCGTCCGGCTCATCGGTGACGCGCCAGTCTTTCCTACGGCTACGCACGAGATCAATCGATTTTCGGGCCGCACTATTCCCCGGACGCCGCCGAGAACCAGCCGTACGCCCGCCGAGAACCAGCACTTCCGTGGCCACCTCTCGCATACCGACCACTTCCGCTGTGACCGACGTCATGCCGGCACCGGGGCAGAGTCGACGCGATCGGCACCGCCATGCGCTTGGCGACCCGGGCCACGAGCAGCAGCCCGAGCCGAACAGGCGGATCCGCCGGCACTCTGGCCCGCCAACCGGCTGTGGTCCGGCCCCGGTCCGGCGAATGGGCAACGGCGCCCGGTTTGGCGCAGCTGACCGATGCGGAGCGGGCCGAGCACGAAGCCGCCTACGAGGAGGCGGGTTGGCGCCGCGGATGGCCGAATTGTTCTATGCCGGACGTACCGGCGCCGGACTGACCCAGACCGAGCTCGCCCGCCGCATGGGGACCACACAACCCACAATCGCCAAGATCGAGGGCGGCGGGTGCGTACCGACCGTCGACATGCTCGACCGGCCGGCCCCCTGCCCGGTCAACCGGCTATAGTTCAGTCTCGCCGAGTTGCCCAACGACGGACCGCGCTCGAAGCGGTCCGGGATGGCCCGCCGTGACCTCACCGCCGGCGAACTCGGACGGCTGGCTCAGCGTGTAGGCGTGGTGTCGTAGCGCGACGCCGAAACCCCACCGGAACCCGATACCTGTTGTCCGACCACACGCGGAGTCCAGAACCGAATACGCTGCACAGCGCGGTCAGCCTAGTCCCAGCCGCTGCGCGGCGACCTCCAAGTCCTTGTCCCCACGGCCCGAAAGACACAGCAGCACAAGGGAATCCTTCGAAAGACGGCCACGCTCGGCTATATCCAGGAGGTGGCCCACCGCATGGGCCGATTCGAGGGCCGCGATGATCCCCTCACTCTGGCCGAGTGCCTGCAGGCCACGCAGGGCCAGCGCGTCGGTCGCGGCCGCGTACTGCACGCGGCCGGTCTCCTTCAGGTGGCTGAGCTCCGGTCCGACTCCCGGATAATCCAGACCGGCGGCCACGCTGTGGGTCACTGCGATCTGCCCGTCCTCGTCCTGCAGCAGGTAGCTGAAACTGCCATCCATTTCGCCCGGCGAACCGGCGCTCAGCGATGCCGCATGCGCGCCGGTATCGACGCCGTGACCGGCCGCCTCCACGCCGATCAGCCGGACCTGCGAGTCCGTGACGAAAGGATGGAACGTGCCGATGGCATTACTTCCCCCGCCCACACACGCGAGCACGACATCGGGCAGCCGGCGTTCCGCGGCCAGGATCTGCGCCCGCGCCTCCATACCGATGATGGTCTGGAAATCGCGCACAATGCGCGGATAGGGAGCGGGTCCGGCCACCGTACCGAAGAGGTAGTGGGTGCTGTCCACATGCGCGACCCAGTCGCGAACGGCTTCGCTGATCGCTTCCTTGAGCCGCCGGTTCCCCATTTCCGCCACCCGTACCTCTGCCCCCAGCAGACGCATTCGCACGACATTGTGCCGCTGCCGTTCCATATCGTCGGCACCCATATATATGGTGCAGGCCATTTCGAGCATCGCGCACACTGTCGCGACCGCGACCCCGTGCTGCCCGGCCCCGGTTTCGGCGACGATCCGGCGCTTCCCCATCCGCTTCGCCAGTAACCCCTGGCCAAGCGCATTGTTGATCTTGTGCGACCCGGTGTGCGCCGTATCCTCGCGTTTGAGATAGACCGTCGCGCCCGGCACTCCGAGCCGCGCCGCGAAACTCGGCACCGGGTGGAGCAGAGTCGGCCGCCCGACCCGGCTGCGCATCAGCTCCCCCAGCTCACTCACGAATCCGTCGTCGGCGCGAGCCTGTTCGTACGCGCTGTCCAGTTCGATCAGAGCGGCCATGAGCCCTTCGGGAACATATCTGCCGCCGAAGCGCCCGAACCGGCCCCGTTCATCAGGTAGGTCCTCCTGGCGATCGGGACTCTGATCCACCCCATTACCGACGACCATCCTGCACCCGCATTCTCTGATTCCTGATTACCGGAAGAGATTCTGTGCCGCCGGCGCAAACACCGGATCTCCTCCTGGCAACGGATGTGTCAACAGTAGAAAAGGTGTTGGCAGTGTCGATTCCCGTCACCGGGAACGGAAGCGGTACGGCATTCACGTCTCACGGCCCCTTCGGTGCTGCTCGTTCGGGAGCAGGGGGAACCGACGGACCTGGACACTCGCCGTACCGCCACACCGAGGCGGCCACTATTGTAGGATTGTCGACAATTCAGCCCAGGGTATGACCGGGCGCCGAGAGGGAGGAGCCGTCGCCGTGCTCACCGAAGAGACACTCACCGACGCCGAACGCGACGCCGTGCAGTCCGTACCCGACGGCCTCTACATCGGGGGCCGATGGCGCCCGGCTGCGGCCGCCATGTCGGTGATCGATCCGGCTACCGGGCGACAGCTGCGTACGGTCGCCGATGCCACGCCCGAGGAGGGGATGGCCGCGCTCGACGCCGCCGCGGCGGCTCAGGCGCAGTGGGCACGGACCCCTGCTCGCGAGCGCAGCGATATTTTGATGCGCGCCCATCGCCTGCTCCTCGACGACGCCGACCGCCTGGCCCTCATCGCCACCCTCGAAATGGGCAAACCGCTTGCGGAGGCCCGCGGCGAAATCGCTTACGCCGCCGAGTTCTTCCGGTGGTTCGCCGAAGAGGCCGTGCGCCTCGACGGCGGATATATGCCCGCACCCGGCGGCGGCTCGCGGTTCCTGGTCACCAAACAGCCCGTGGGCCCGAGTTTGCTCATCACGCCCTGGAATTTTCCGATGGCCATGGGGGCCCGCAAGATCGGCCCGGCGCTCGCGGCCGGCTGCACCTGCGTCGTGAAACCCGCCGAACAGACACCGCTGTGCACGCTGGCGCTCGCCGAAATCCTGCACCGGGCGGGCGCACCCGCGGGCGTGGTGAATATCGTGACGACCTCGGACCCGGGCCCGCTGATGACACCCCTGATCCTCGACCCCCGGTCCCGCAAACTGTCCTTCACCGGGTCGACGGCGGTGGGCAAAACCTTGCTGGAGCAGTGCGCACGCACCGTGATGCGCACCTCCATGGAGCTGGGCGGTAACGCCCCCTTCCTCGTGTTCGACGACGCCGATCTGGACGCGGCCGTCGACGGCGCGCTGGCCGCGAAAATGCGGAATATCGGGCAGGCGTGCACGGCGGCGAACCGATTCTTCGTCCACCGGCACGTGGCAGCCGATTTCGCCGAACGACTCACCGCTCGAATGGCTCAGCTGCCGCTGGGCCCCGGCACAGAACCCGGAGTCGTCGTCGGGCCTCTGATCGATACCGACGCCGTGGCGAAGGTGACCGAACTGGTGGCCGACGCCCGCGCCCGGGGCGCTCAGGTCCTGCTCGGCGGTGAGGCCCTCGACGGCCCCGGCAACTTCTATCCGGCAACGGTACTCACCGACGTGCCCGACGACGCACTGATCTGCCATACCGAAGTCTTCGGCCCGGTCGCCTGCCTGAGCACCTTCGACACCGAAGACGAGGCGCTCGACCGGGCCAACGACACACCATACGGCCTGGTCGGGTATGTCTACACGGAGAACCTGCGGCGCGGGCTGCGGGTCAGCGAGGCCCTCGACACCGGGATGGTCGGCCTGAACCAGGGCGTGGTGTCCAATCCGGCGGCCCCGTTCGGTGGAGTGAAAGAATCGGGTCTCGGTCGCGAAGGCGGCCTGGTCGGTATCGACGAATTCCTCGAAATCAAATACATCGGAGTGCCCCTGTGAATTCCTATCGGATCGCGACCATTCCCGGCGACGGCATCGGCGTCGACGTCACGGCGGAGGCGGTCAAGGTCATCGACCGGGTACTGCCCGGTATCGAATGGACCGAATTCGACTGGTCCTGCGAGAACTATCTGCGGACGGGCGCGATGATGCCGGCGGACGGCCCGGAGCAGCTCGCGGGGTTCGACGCGATCCTGCTGGGTGCGGTCGGGTTTCCCGGCGTCCCGGACCATATTTCGCTGTGGGGGTTGCTGATCCCGTTGCGGCGCGCTTTCGCCCAGTACGTCAACCTGCGTCCCGTCCGATTGCTGCCCGGCACCGAATCGGCCCTGCACGACCGCACCGCCGAGGATCTGGACCTGCTGATCGTGCGGGAGAACTCCGAAGGCGAATACTCCGAGATCGGCGGTAAGCACAACCCGGGCCGGCCCGACGAATTCGTCCTGCAGGAATCGGTGTTCACCCGCGTCGGCTGTGAGCGCATCATCCGCTACGCCTTCGAACGGGCGAGTGAGCGCACGGGCCGGTTGTGCTCGGCGACGAAATCGAACGGCCTGATCCATTCCATGCCGTACTGGGACGAGATCTTCGACCGGGTCGCCGCCGACTACCCGGCGGTGCAGACTCGGCAGATGCATGTGGACGCGCTCGCCGCCGAAATCGTGCTGCATCCCGACCGGCTGGACGTGATCGTCGGCTCGAACCTGTTCGGTGACATCCTCTCGGATCTGGCCGCCGCCGTCACCGGCGGACTGGGCCTGGCGCCCTCCGGCAATATCAACCCGGCCGGTGACACTCCCTCGATGTTCGAGGCGGTGCACGGCAGCGCGCCGGATATCGCCGGGCAGGGGATCGCCAACCCGGTCGCGCAGATCCTCGCGGCCGCCATGCTGCTCGACCACCTCGGTGAGCACACCGCGGCCGCGGCCGTGGACCGGGCCGTCACCGATGTCCTCGGAAACGGCGGCCCGCGCACACCCGATCTGGGTGGCACCGCCACCACCACCGAGGTCGGCACCGCTATCGCCGACCGGGCGTCGGTGCTGCTCCCAGCCGGCTGACGCAGGGCACCGAGTGATCGCGCCGGCCGGCGGTGGTGCGGCCTCCGGATGCCGTGACGTGCCGCATGGTGTTTCTCATGCGGCACAATCCTGCTCAGGCCGCGGGTCACCGGACGATGAGCAATCCGCACGCCCTCCCGCAGCGGGTTGCCGACGGCGGTGGCGACAACGGCAAACAGGCCGGCATCGTGGGATCGACGTGCACACCGTTAGCGTTGCGGTTCGCGGTGGATCGGGGCGCCGCGCACGGTAGGCCGGGCTCTCCGAGTGTGGCCCGCCGCCGGCGCCGATAGGGTTACGTCCATGAATGCCTGCGGAATCCGAGCCCTCGCCGATTCGCCGGAACGCGGCCCCGAGCGGGGCCTTCTCGCGGAAGCGGCCTGCCACGGGCGGCCCCGGACGGCCCGGGCCACGGGTGCAGTCCGTTCGCGCTGCGCAGGGGCGCCGTCGTGACCGTGCTCATCGCCCCGGACAGTTTCAAAGGCACCTATACCGCGACGCAGGTCGCCGAGGCCATCGGCCGTGGCGTCGAGGAGAGCGGAGGCCGCGCGCTGCGGCTGCCGGTCGCCGACGGCGGCGAGGGGACCCTGGACGTACTCGTCGAGCCGCTCGGTCTGGACCGGGTGACCGTCGAGGCACGCAACCCGTGGGGTGCGCCGTGTACCGCCACGATCGGCCTGTCGGACGACGGGGTCGCCGTGGTCGAGGTCGCCGCGGCCAGTGGGGTCACCACCCCGCACGACGGCCCGCGTGATCCGGTCGCCGCCGACACCTACGGCACCGGCATGCTCATCGCCGCGGCCGCGCGCCGGGGTGCCCGGCGGATCGTGGTCGCGGCGGGCGGTTCGGCCACCACCGATGGTGGTACCGGCGCCATCGCGGCGATCGAGGACGGCGGTGGTCTGCGTGGCGCGGCGATCACCGTGCTCACCGATGTCACCACCCGCTACGTCGACGCCGCCCGCGTCTTCGGCCCGCAGAAGGGCGCCGATCCGGCGACCGTGGAACTACTGACCCGCCGCCTCGCCGATACCGCGCGCCGGCTGCCGCGCGACCCATCCGGTGTCGACGCCACGGGCGCGGCGGGCGGGTTCTCCGGTGGGATGTGGGCGCAGTACGGCGCGGAGTTGCGGTCGGGTGCCGAGTACGTCCTGGATGCCGGCGGATTCGACAAGCTGGCCGCCGGCGCCGGCGCGATCGTCGTCGGGGAGGGACGACTCGACGGCCAGACTCGCGCCGGAAAAATCATCTCGGCAATCCTGGCGCGGGCCGACGATATCCCGGTGTACGCCGTGGTCGGTTCGGTGGGCGAGGATCTCGGCGACTACCGGTCACGGTTCGCCGAGGTGATCGTCGCCTCCGATACCGCCGCCATGCGGGCGGCGGGCCGGGTTGTCGGGACCCGGAACTCCTGAAGTCGCGCCGACGCCATATCGGCCGATGAGACCCGTGGTTCACCGACGCCCACCGGCTTCATCGGCGGCGCGGCTGGAGAACCGGCGCAACCACCCCGGCGCCGGTGGCGGCTCAGTCGGCCGGATCGTGTTCGGGCGGGAAACCACCGGTGGCGATCGGGCCCCAGCGTTCGATGGTGATGCGGATCAGCGATTTGTTCTGCCGGGCCATGGCCGAGCGGTACTCGTCCCAATCCGGATGCTCACCGGCAATCCCCCGGTAGTAGTCGACCAGACCGTCCAGCGCCTCCGGCATATCGATCACCTCGCCCCGCCCGTCGATCTGCACATACGCCTCGTCGAAATCGTCGGACAGCACGCAGATCGATACCCGCGGATCGCGCCGGATATTGCGGGTCTTGGCGCGACCGGGATAGGTGGAGACGACGATTCGGCCTTGCGGGTCCAGGCCGCAGGTCACCGGGGATATCTGCGGTGACCCGCCGGACCGGTTGGTGACCAGGACGCCGCGGTGGCGGGACTGCAGGAACTCCAGCAAGGCGGCACGGTCGACGGTGGTGGCGCTGGCGATGCGGGGCATGGAGGCCTTTCTCTGCGTTCGCTGCGGTGAACTTTCTCCGCAGCATAGCCAGGGCCGGCGAGGCTGGGCCGCGCACCGGATTCAGCATTGCGCGAACGGGTAGCCGCCGGGTATCCGGGCCGGAACGAGAGCACGAAGTCCGCGCCGGAACGCCTGACAACAAGGACCAGGAAGGAGTACGCGATGCCGAAGACGACTGCTCGCGGCAGCGTCCGGAAATCGGAACTGCCGAGCACATTGCAGCGTTCGGACGAGAAAGCGCAGCGCACCTTCGCCAAGGCCCACGATTCGGCACTGCAGACCTACGGCAGCGAACAACGCGCGCATCGGGTCGCCTACGAGGCACTCAAGCACAGCTTCGAGAAGGTCGGCGACCACTGGGAGCCGAAGAAGAAGCGGGGCCCGTCCGATGAACGCGCGGCCGGCGGTGGCCCGAACCCGAAGGGCGCCAGCGCCGGAGGTGTGGACGCCAACGCCTCCAAACAGCATCTGCTCGACGTCGCGGGGCGGCTCGATATCACCGGCCGGTGGAAGATGACCAAGGACGAACTCGTCACCGCCATCGAGAAATCCAACCGCCGCGAAACGGCCCGGCGCAGGAAGTGAGCGCCGCCGCAGCCGGGGGTTCGCGTAATCCCGCCGCACCGCGGTTTCGCCGGCGGTGCGGCGGGTAGGGCGGCGGTGACGGTAGGGACACCGTCGGCAGAGCAGGCGCCCGCTACCGGGCGCGAACAAGCGAACAGGAGGCCGTAATGAGCATCCAGCAGGAAACCGGCCAGTTCACCGGCACCAAGGACAAGGACTACAACCTCATCTGGTTCACCGAGGCATGTCTGAGCAACGCATTGCGGATGGAGGTGTACAGCCGGGATGCCGAGCGCGCCGGGGACGCCGAGATCGCCGAATTCTTCAAACGTGCCCAGCACGAGAGCCAGAAGGGCGCCGAGCAGGCCAAGGCACTGCTCGCCCAGCGCCTGAGCTGATCCCGCCCCGGCACGCTCACCGGCCACTGGTCTTCAACCGGTGGCCGGTGGTCCCGGTGCCCGTGGATGACGACCGGCCGACGCCGGCGCGCGGAGCAGGCTCCGACCGGAGAGCCCCGTTCCGGTAACGGCACCCGCTGCGCGGCGCCGAGGAAGAAATCCCCCGCGCAGGACGTCCGGAAGGAAGATCATGCGTGCTACCGACCCGCGGCCGTCGCCGGAGCCCCCACCACCCGACCCCGGCCCCTGGCCCACTCCCCCGCCACCGCCACCGGATCCCGGACGGCCGCCACCCGAACCAGAGCCGGACAGGCCGCCGTCCCCGGTACCGGATCCCGGACGACCACCACCCGAACCGTGGCCCACACCCCCGCCGCCTCCGCCCGATCCCGGTCGCCCGCCCGACCCGGCGCATCCACCGGTCCCGGATCCCACGCACCCGCCCCCTCCGCCCGATCCGGGGCGCCCGCCGCGCATGACCGTGGTGACGGCGGGGGCGCAGGAGCCGATGCCGAGCCCGGGGTAGCGGCCGGCGCGGGACCGGTGATTCAATCCCCGATCAGCGGGTATCCGGACCGAAGTCCCTGGTCGGAAGGTCGACAGGAAGGACATGATCATGGTCTCCGGACCCGACGAACCGCAGCGACCCAGTAGTGCGCCGGCGCACCCCAGCGGTGGCCTGCAGCGCGGCAGCACCCCGCAGCAGCCTCCCGGAAGCAGCCTGCAGTCCGGCGGCACTCCCCAACCGCCCCCCGGCAGTGACCCGCAGCGCGGCAGCACCCCGCAGCAGCCTCCCGGAAGCAGCGGTCCGCACAACATTCCCTACGAACACCGTTTCCCCGACGATTCACGGACCACCCGTTCGCATGCCGGGGAGTCCATCGAGGTCGCCCGGAACTGGCCGGGCATCATCGTGACCGCGATCGGCATCGTGCTGGTCGCGCTCACCCTCACCGCGGCCGGCTACGGCTTCGAGGGCTGGGCCGTGATCGCGGGTATCTGCGGCGGGATATGCCTGGTGGCCGGTATCGGGATGGTGGCCGCCGCGCACAGCCGGGTGAAAACAGGTGAAGGAGCGACTCTGCGGGAGCAGCGTGGGCACTGAGGACGGAACGCGGGAGACGAGCACGCAGGACAGCGCCCGGAAGCGCCTCGACCAGTCCCGGGCGCCGATGCTGGACGCTCTCGCCGACTACCAGCGGCTGGGCCGTTACGGGTTCACTCCCCCGGGGCACCGGCAGGGCCGTGGTGCCGACGATCGCGTACTCGCCGTGATCGGCCGGGACGCGTTCGCCGCGGATGTGCTGGCGGCGCCGGGCCTCGACGACCGGTTGTCGCAGGGTGGCTACCTCGCGCACGCCGAAGAGCTCATGGCCGACGCGGTCGGCGCGGAACGCACGTACTTCTCCACCTGCGGTAGTTCGCTGTCGGTCAAGGCCGCGATGATGGCTGTCGCCGGCGGTTGCGACGGGGGTCTGCTCGTGGCCCGCGACTGCCATAAATCCATCGTCGCCGGCCTGATCTTCTCCGGGGTCCTGCCGCGCTGGATCACGCCGCGCTGGGATACCGAACGCCATTTCACCCATCCCCCCTCACCCGAGCAGGTTCGCCGGGCCTGGGACAAATACCCGGACGCCGCGGGTGCGCTGATCGTGAGCCCCAGCCCATACGGCACCTGCGCGGATATCGAAGGGATCGCCCGGGTATGCCATGAACGCGGGAAACCGCTGATCGTGGACGAGGCGTGGGGCGCGCATCTGCCGTTCCATCCCGATCTGCCGACCTGGGCGATGGATGCGGGCGCGGATGTCTGTGTGGTGAGCGTGCACAAGATGGGCGCCGGGTTCGAGCAGGGGTCGGTGTTCCACCTGCAGGGTGATCTGGTGGACCCGGTGCGGCTGCGGCATTGTGCGGATCTGCTGATGACGACCAGCCCGAATGTGCTGGTCTACACCGCGCTCGACGGCTGGCGCCGGCAGATGGTGCAGCAGGGCCGCGAGATCTTCGACAAGGCATTGCGCACGGCCCGGCAGGCCCGCACCGAACTCGACCGGATCCCCGGGATCGACGTTATGGAGGACGATCTGCTGGGAGTCGAGGCCTCACACGACCTCGACCGCCTGCAGGTGCTGATGGATATCTCCGAAACCGGGGTCAGCGGTTACGAAGCCGACGCCTGGCTGCGCAACAATCGCCGGATCGATATGGGGCTCAGCGATCATCGGCGGCTGCTGGCCACCTTGTCCTTCGCCGACAACGCGGAGACGGTCGATACCTTGGTGGCCGCGATGAACGAGTGGCGGGCGCAGGCAAGTCCGAGCGATACACCGCAGGAGATTCACGTCCCCGAACCGGACGAATTGCTGCTGGAGACCGCGATGCTGCCGCGTGATGCGTTCTTCGGCCCCACCGAGATGGTGCCGATCGGCAAGGCGGCGGGGCGGATCGTGGCCGAACAGCTCACGCCGTACCCGCCGGGCATTCCCGCGGTGATCCCCGGCGAACGGCTCGGGGAAGGCGTGCTGGAGTATCTGCGCACCGGTCACGATCACGGGATGAATCTGCCCGACGCCTCGGATCCCGAGTTGCAGCAGATCCGGGTCGTGGCCGGCTGATCCAGCGCGCCCCCGCCGCCCTGGGCCTGCGGCCGCAGCGCACGCCGCCACACTTTGGGAGGGCCGGACGGCCCCGTTCGCCCGGTTGAACACGTCCGGTACCGAACGGAGAGCCGGGCGGCGCTTGATTCAGCTGTGTGTTGCCGGGTACGCGCCCCCCATGGAGATACTCGTGATCATCGGGATCGCGATCCTCGTCGCCGCAGTCGTCGGCTACCGGCGATTGACCGGGCGACGCCCGGACGAGCCCGAATCCCCCGAGAACGACGGCCGATGAGTCCCTCGCCGCGCCTGGGCATCGGTCCCGGCGCGGCATTACCGCCGGCGCACTCGGGCCGTTTCGCCGCCGAGCCTGCTCGCGGCCGGCGGGCTCGACGTTGCGCTACGTCCCAACAGTCGGGGGGCCCGCGGCCGCCCCCCCGCGCGGGCCGCGGGGGTTTTCTTTGTCCGCGCGGCTTACGCGGGGGGCGGGTTTTCGCCACCGGCGGGCCACGAGGAGGGCTAAAAGCAGGAGCACCGTGGTCATCGACCGCGGCTCGGTGATCCGTGCCACCAGGTAGAACAG
>NZ_JARWNW010000195.1 GCF_029868325.1 Nocardia carnea | reverse complement strand
CCGGGGGCGGGGGGGCCCAAACCCGGGGGGCCCGTCGGGCCCAAAAAAAAAACCCCCCCACCCGGGCGCCCCCCTCCCTGGGGGGGGCCGGCGGTTCGTCGTTACCGGCCGCCGTTCGTGACCTGGGAACCTCAGGGCACGTGCCGGACCGCGCCCTTGTCGGCGGAGGTCGCCAGGGCCGCGTAGGCGCGCAGTGCCGTGGTGACCGGGCGTTGCCGGTCCACCGGCTGCCACGGGCGTTCCCGGGCGTCCATCTTGGCGCGGCGTTCGGCCAGCACCGCATCGTCGAGCAGGACCTCGAGGGTGCGGGTGGTGACGTCGATACGGATCCGGTCGCCGTTCTCCACCAGGCCGATGGCGCCGCCGCTGGCCGCCTCGGGGGAGATATGCCCGATCGAGAGGCCGGAGGTGCCGCCGGAGAACCGGCCGTCGGTGATCAGCGCGCACACCTTGCCGAGGCCCGCGCCCTTGAGGAAGGCGGTCGGGTGCAGCATTTCCTGCATACCGGGCCCACCGGCGGGGCCCTCGTAGCGCACGACGACCACATCGCCGGGCTGGATCTTCTTACCGAGGATCGCCGACACGGCTTCCTCCTGGGATTCGACCACCACGGCCGGGCCCTCGAAGGTGAACAGTTCCTCGTCGATACCCGCGGTTTTGAGGACGGCGCCGTCGAGGGCGATATTGCCGCGCAGCACCACCAGCCCGCCTTCGGCGGTGTAGGCATGTTCGAGATCGCGGATACAGCCGCCGGCGGCGTCGGTGTCGAGCGAGGACCAGCGGTTGTCGGTGGAGAACGGTTCGGTGGTGCGCACACCGCCGGGCGCGGCATGGAAGAGTTCGAGGGCTTCTTCGGAGGCTTTACCCGAGCGGATATCCCAGGTGTCGAGCCATTCGTCGACGGTCGGGGTGTGCACGGTGCTCACCTCGGTTTCGAGCAGCCCGCCGCGATGCAGTTCGCCGAGGATCGCCGGGATGCCACCGGCACGGTGCACATCCTCCATGTGATAGTCGGAGTTCGGCGCGACCTTCGACAGGGTCGGCACCCGCCGGCTGATCTCCTCGATGGCCTGCAGGTCGAAATCGATCTCGCCTTCCTGCGCGGCGGCCAGGATGTGCAGCACGGTGTTGGTGGATCCGCCCATCGCCACATCCAGCGCCATCGCATTGCGGAAGGCCTTCTCGTTCGCCACGCTGCGCGGCAGCACCGACGCGTCGTCGTCGCGATACCAGCGGTTGGCGATATCGATGACGACCCGGCCGGCCCGCTCGAACAGTGCCCGCCGCGCGGCGTGGGTGGCGAGCGTGGAACCGTTGCCGGGCAGGGCCAGGCCCAGTGCCTCGGTGAGGCAGTTCATCGAGTTCGCGGTGAACATGCCGGAGCAGGAACCGCAGGTCGGGCAGGCGCTGCGTTCGACCTCGGCGAGTCCGTCCTCGGTCACCTCGGTGTTCGCGCTGGCGGAGATGGCGGTGATGAGGTCGGTGGGGGCCTGCGCCACACCGCCGACGACCACGGCCTTACCGGCCTCCATCGGCCCACCGGAAACGAACACGGTGGGGATGTTCAACCGCATGGCCGCATTCAGCATGCCCGGGGTGATCTTGTCGCAGTTGGAGATACACACCAGCGCGTCGGCGGTGTGCGCGTTCACCATGTATTCCACGGAGTCGGCGATGATTTCGCGGCTGGGCAGGGAATAGAGCATGCCGCCGTGACCCATCGCGATCCCGTCGTCGACGGCGATGGTGTGGAATTCGCGCGGTACCCCGCCGGCTTCCCGGATCGCGTCCGCCACGATTTCGCCGACATTCTTGAGGTGCACGTGCCCGGGCACGAACTGGGTGTAGGAGTTGGCGATGGCGACGATCGGCTTACCGAAATCGGAATCGGTCATACCGGTGGCCCGCCACAGGGAGCGGGCCCCGGCGGCATTACGGCCGACAGTGGTGGTGCGGGAACGAAGCGCTGGCATGGGTGTCCTCGGTCTGGTCGCGGGGCTGGACAATGCGACGACGCCGTATCGCCCGGCCGCGGATGACCGCTGCTGGAGGTGCGATCGGCGTTTTCTCAGGCTACTCCCGGCCGGAAGCGGACTCCGGGCCGGTATCGGCCGGGGCCCGGTGTGGACCATGGCCGGAGAGCCGCCGGCGCTGTGCGAGTCCGCAGCGGGAGAGCGGCTTCAGCCCTTGGCAGGTGAGTCTTTGTCGTCGTCCGCGGCGGAAGAGTTGTCGCCAGTGTCGGTGCTGCGTGAGCCGGTGTCGGTGTCGCCTGAATCGTCGCCGGTGGATTCCGTGCCGGACTCATCTGCCGGGCCGGGGTCGGGGACGGCGAAGGGGTCGGGGATCCGCCCGCCGGAGGCGTCCACCAGATCGCGCAGCCGGTCGTAGCTCACCGCCGGGAGCGGTACCTCGGTGTCGTCGGCGAGGTGTGCGCGCACGTAGCCCCGTTTGGGGATGCTGATGCCCTTCAGTTGCTCCCAGTCGATATGCCGGGAGGAGAACATCGAGCGCAGGTCCATGCCGTTCGGTGACACCTTGGTCTGGGTGCGCAGGATCCAGACGATGGCGGCGATCGGGATCAGCGCCAGCCAGAACAGTGCGGCCGGCCAGCCGACGATCGGGAAGAACACGCACATCGCGAGGATGACGACCCCGAGGAACGACAGTCGTGTCATGCGGATCACACGGGTCGGTCCCGGCGGCGCCGTATCCCCACCCGTTACCTCCGCGGCGGCGGGGATATGGGACGATTCCGGTGGTGGCACGGACTGATGCGGTGATGACACACCACCATCCTCGCATCATGGTGGACGGGCGTGAGCACCCGCTACCTTCTCACATAATGAGAAGACAGCGGTCAGCTGTTTGACTCTGCACCACACGCACACATACCGTCATGCGCGTGAATCGAATCGAGTTGCTCGTAATCGGCCGGCGCGTCCAGCGCTGAGCCAGACGATCCGCATACGTCAGCTCGCACTGCGACGCGCCACCCTCGAACAGCCACCGGCTGTCGGGGGATTTTTTATGTCGGGACAAGTGAACGACAAGCAGTAAGGAACCAAGACGGTGAGCGCACCAACTACCCGGCCCGGGCCCGCGGCCCGCAAGCCCGCGCCTTCGAACCCGCCGGCCTCGGCCGGTGCTCCGACCACCCCGGCGAACCGCCGCCAGGTACCGCCCGAGCGGGTTACCGGCGCGCAGTCCGTCGTCCGCTCCCTCGAGGAGCTCGGCGTCGACACCGTATTCGGTATTCCCGGCGGCGCGGTGCTGCCCGTTTACGACCCCCTCTTCGATTCCACCAAGGTGCGTCATGTGCTCGTCCGGCACGAGCAGGGCGCCGGACACGCGGCCACCGGTTACGCCCAGGCCACCGGCAAGGTCGGTGTGTGTATGGCCACATCCGGTCCGGGCGCGACCAACCTGGTGACCCCCATCGCCGACGCCCAGATGGACTCCGTGCCGATGGTCGCGATCACCGGCCAGGTCGCGCGCAGCCTGATCGGCACCGACGCCTTCCAGGAAGCCGATATCTCCGGCATCACCATGCCGATCACCAAGCACAACTTCCTGATCAAGGAAGGTATCGATATCCCGCGCATGCTCGCCGAGGCCTTCTATCTGGCCTCCAGCGGGCGCCCCGGCGTGGTGCTGGTCGATATCCCGAAGGATGTCCTGCAGGAGCAGACCACTTTCAGCTGGCCGCCGGAGATGCGGCTGCCCGGGTACCGCCCGGTCACCAAACCGCACGGTAAGCAGGTGCGTGAGGCGGCCCGGTTGATCGCCGAGGCCACCGCCCCTGTCCTGTATGTGGGCGGCGGCGTGATCAAGTCCGAGGCGTCGGCCGAACTGCTGGAGCTGGCCGAACTCACCGGTATCCCGGTGGTCACCACCCTGATGGCGCGTGGTGCGTTCCCCGACAGTCACAAGCTGAACCTCGGTATGCCGGGTATGCACGGGACCGTGGCCGCGGTGGCGGCGTTGCAGAAATCCGATCTGCTGATCACCCTCGGCGCCCGGTTCGACGACCGCGTCACCGGTCAGCTCGATTCCTTCGCACCCGACGCCAAGGTCATCCACGCCGATATCGACCCCGCCGAGATCGGCAAGAACCGGCACGCCGATGTCCCGATCGTGGGCGATTGCCGCGAGGTGCTCACCGAACTGATCGAAACACTGCGCGCCGATCCGGCCGGAATCGAACTGGACCTGAATGCCTGGTGGACCTACCTCGACGGCGTCCGGGAGTCCTACCCGCTCGGCTGGACCGCCCCGTCCGACGGTGCGCTCTCGCCCGAGTACGTCATCGAAACCCTGGGCCGTCTCGCCGGTCCGGATGCCATCTACTGCGCGGGTGTCGGACAGCACCAGATGTGGGCGGCCCAGTTCGTCAAGTACGAGAAGCCGCGCACCTGGCTGAACTCCGGCGGTGCCGGAACCATGGGGTACGCCGTGCCCGCGGCCATGGGCGCCAAGATGGGTATGCCCGACCGTGAGGTGTGGGCGATCGACGGTGACGGCTGCTTCCAGATGACGAACCAGGAACTCGCCACCTGCGCGGTGGAGGGTGTGCCGATCAAGGTCGCGCTGATCAACAACGGCAACCTGGGCATGGTCCGGCAGTGGCAGACGCTGTTCTACGACCAGCGCTACTCCAACACCGACCTCAAGACCCACGGCCTGCGTATCCCGGATTTCGTGAAGCTGGCCGAGGCGCTGGGCTGCCACGGTATCCGGGTGGAGAAGGAAGAGGACGTGGAGGCCGCGATCCGCGAGGCGCAGTCGATCGACGACCGGCCCGTCGTGATCGATTTCATCGTCGGCAAGGACGCCCAGGTGTGGCCGATGGTCGCCGCCGGAACCAGTAACGACGAGATCATGGCCGCCCGCGGGATCCGCCCGCTGTTCGACGAGGACGAGCAGGTCGCCGAACCTGCCGTCATCCACGAGGCCATGACCCGGGAGCAGAACGAGACCGAGGGGAACCCCCAGTGAGCACAACCCACACCCTCAGCGTCCTGGTCGAGGACAAGCCCGGTGTGCTGGCCCGGGTGGCCAGCCTGTTCTCCCGCCGCGGATTCAATATCGAATCCCTGGCGGTGGGCGCGACCGAGGTCAAGGACATCTCGCGGATGACCATCGTGGTCACCGTGGACGATCTGCCGCTGGAACAGGTCACCAAACAGCTGAACAAGCTGGTGAACGTCATCAAGATCGTGGAGCAGGATCCGGACACATCCGTGGCCCGGGAGCTGATCCTGGTGAAGGTCCGCGCCGACGCCAGCGTGCGCACCCAGGTCATCGAATCGGTGAACCTGTTCCGCGCGAAGGTGATCGACGTCTCGCCCGACGCCCTCACCGTCGAAGCGACCGGCACCCGCTCCAAGCTCGACGCCCTGCTGCGGATGCTCGAGCCGTACGGCATCCGCGAGATCGTGCAATCCGGGGTGGTGGCCGTGGGCCGCGGACCCAAATCCATCACCGCCACCCGCTGAACCACGGCCGGTCGCACCCCGCGCCCGGCCGTCTTTCACGCCTCGTTTACCGTTTCCCGCGTTTCGCGGGTTCGAAATAGTCAGAAGGGATACCACCAAGTGGCAGTCGAGATGTTCTACGACGACGATGCCGACCTGTCGATCATCCAGGGCCGTAAGGTCGCGGTGATCGGTTACGGCAGCCAGGGGCATGCGCATTCGCTGAGCCTGCGCGATTCCGGCGTCGAGGTCCGCATCGGCCTGAAA
>NZ_JARWNW010000194.1 GCF_029868325.1 Nocardia carnea | reverse complement strand
GTCGTTCAGCACTCGATGCAATGCGGCGCAGCCGCGAGTATCGAGTGCTGAACACCACGCCAAGGGGGCCAAAACCCCGCGCCGACGGAGTCGGCGCCAAAATTTCGGCGCCAAAATTACAACCCCGCGATGCGGACGATGGTGGTGGTTATTCCGTCGACCACGAACCACAGGCGCAGGGTGGGGCGGGCGTGCCGGTCGCCGGGTTCGTACCGGCTGCGGACGCTGATGTGCTGGCGGGCCAGCACGGGAGCGACGTATTCGATCACCGCTCGGTGCGGCCCGCTGACCAGTTTCGGATAGTCCACGAGATATTGCTCGACTGCCTGCCAATAGCAGGCGTTGTTCACGTGGTTGTACTGGTCGATATCGGTGGCGCGCAGCGGGAACGGCAGATCGGTATCGGATTCCGCCGGAGCGGGTTCGGTGAGCCAGGGCCGCCAGCGCAGCCGCTGTTCGTTGGTGGTCTGCGCCAGATACGCCAACCCCGCATCACTGATCCGGGCCGGCATATTGTTGGCCTCGTTGATCTTGATCCAGAAACCTTCGGTTTCGATCAGACCGCCGCGGTCGCTGGTTATCCGGACCCGCATATTCGACCAGCGGGTGGACATACTCGAACACCAGCGCAGCAGATGCACGGTATCGGGCCACCGGACCGGCCGGATCACATCGATCACCGTGCGCCGGATTATCCAATTGGGGTCGGTCTGCTCCAGGATGGATTGCTGGAGGTGTTCCCAGGCGATGTCCTGGAGGTAGCGGGCGATGCCGTCCAGCCGTACGCGGTTGTACGGGTCCACGTCACCGGCTCGTACCGGCCACGCCGAAACGAACCCCATGCCCTCCTGGGGGAGCGGGGCGAGTGGCTGATCGAGTGACACTTGCGCTCCTCGCGCGGCGGGTCGCGCCGCGGTACTTCTGCTGGTTGCTGAGCAAGACTTTACGGTGCTGTATCTATGGCGCCGCCTCCGGCGTCGCGGGGTTCGGGGCCCGCTCGGTCTCGTTCTTCACTCCGCCGCTCCTCCGCTTCGCTCCCCGCTCTGTCGCTCCAGAACGAGACGGGCCCCGAACCGGAGTGGTGGGCGGTGTGGGAAAGAGAGGCATCGAGGGTGTGGACTTCCCGCGCCCGCGACCGATAGTTTGGGGTGGACGGGTGGATTGGTACATATCGGCCGGTGCGTCTCATGCTCGCCGGTGAACGAATGAAAGAGGTCGGCATATGCGCGCAGCTCAAGTCAGCAAACTCGAGGGACCCGAAGCGATCGAGATCGTCGACATCCCGGAACCGGAGCCACTGCCCGGCGGCGTCGTCATCGATGTGCACGCGGCCGGGGTCGCATTCCCGGACGTGCTGATGACCCGCGGGCTGTATCAGATGAAGCCCGAGCTGCCGTTCGTCGTCGGCGGTGAGGTCGCGGGTGTGGTCCGCGAAGCTCCGGAGGGTGCGCATGTGAAACCGGGCGACCGGGTCTGCGCCCTGACCATGCTCGGAAACGCCATGGCCGAGGTGACCACCACCGCCGCCGAGATGGTTTTCAAGCTCCCGGACAACATCTCCTTCGAGGAGGGTGCCGGAATTCTGTTCAACGATATGACCGTGCACTTCTGCCTGCGTAATCGCGGCCGGCTCGCCGAAGGCGAAACCGTGCTCGTGCACGGCGCGGCCGGCGGGATCGGTACCTCGACGCTGCGGATGGCGGCCGCGCTGGGCGCCGGACGGGTGATCGCGGTGGTCAGCACCGAGGCGAAAGCCGAAGTCGCGCGCGCCCAGGGCGCCACCGATGTGGTGCTCACCGACGGCTGGCTCGATCGGGTCAAAGAACTCACGGGCAATCGCGGTGTCGATATCGTTCTCGACCCGGTGGGCGGCGACCGCTTCACCGACAGCATCCGCTCGCTGGCGCGCGGCGGCCGGCTACTGGTGGTGGGCTTCACCGGCGGCGATATCCCCACGGTCAAAGTGAATCGCCTGCTGCTCAAGAACGTCGAGGTCGTCGGCGCCGGCTGGGGCGAATGGATGCTGTCGCATCCCGGCTACCTGACCGAGCAGTGGGCCGAGGTGGGGCCGCTGTTCGAGGCCGGCAAGATTGCGCCCCCGCAACCGGTGCTGTTCCCGCTGGAGCAGGCGGCGCAGGCCGTGGGTTCGCTGGAAAACCGTGCTGCCACTGGCAAGGTCGTGGTCACGCTGCGCTGAGCCGGCACCGGCGGCGCAGGATCCACGGGCGACCTGCGCCGCCGTCGGGGCCGCGGTTTCGTCGGTATTGTTCACACCATGCGGATCAGGTCGGCGATAGTCCTCGGGTTAACCGCGGCGTTTGCTCTGACGGGGTGCGGTTCCGACGCCGGCTCCGAAGAAGCCGACGGTCCGCGGGGGCCCGCTCCCAAGGTGGCCGCGCTCGGTCCGTTCGTGGGGGAATGCGGGCACGTCACCGACGACGAGGTCCGCGATATCGGGGGCCTCGGCCAGATCACACAGTCGTTCAAGAACGCGGTCGGCTGTAACTGGCAGTCCGGTGGACTGAGTGGTTCGTCGATAACATTCGCCTCGTATCGAGGCAGTCCGCTGGAGCGGGAGAAGGCCTGGGTCACCACGCACGGCCGGCCACCGGAGCCGATCACCGTGGGCGGGCGACCCGGTTTCGCGGCGCTGGACCCGGACAGCCGTATCTGCGATCTGGCCGTGCAGCTCGACGACGATTTCTTCGAATGGTCGACCGCACTGGGCAGCTATTCCGATATCGGCGGTAATCCGTGTGATCGCAGCCGCGCGCTCGCCGAACTGACCATCGAGCGGCTGGAGTGAGACGATGACGTTGCGCGAACGTGCCGGCCGCGGCCGGCTCCGCACGCTGGCCGCATCGGCGGCAATACTGGTGGCCGCCGTCCTCGGCGCCGGCTGCGGTAGCACCGTGGACGGTACGGCCCTGCCGGTCGGCGGCGGCGAAACCGTCGATACCGCACAGATCGACAAACTGCTCCGCGAATGCGATGTGGTCACCGACCAGCAGATCATCGACGCGCTCGGCGGCAACACCTACATCCGGGATTCGTTTTTCGGTGCGGTGTGCATGTGGGATATCGGCGGCGGCTCCGGGATGCTCACGCTGAACTGGTACGAGAACGGATCGTTGCGCAACGAGCAGGAGACCAACGACAAACTCGGCTACACCAGTACGAAGACCACGGTGCAGGGCACGATCGCCCTGGAGATCCGCCGGCCGGGCGATCCCGGCGCCTGCGGTATGACTGCCAGCGCGGCCGACTCGGGAGTTATCGGCTGGTGGGTGAACTCGACGCCGGGCGCCACCGCCGACCCCTGCGCCGCCGCGAAGAAGCTCCTCGAATTAACCCTGAACATTGCTCGCTGAACCCGGTCCCCTCACCTCCATGGGTAGGGACCGCCCCTGGTCTGGGGCGACCGGGGGAGGGGGCGCAGCGACCGGCCGGCGGAGTGGAAAACCAGGCGTTGACAGTGCCCTGCGCTCGTGGCGCGGAGCGCCTCCATAGGCACAGTTCGCCCCCTGTTTTGACCGTGTCATCTGCGTCCGAGTACAGTGGACGGCTGTGCCCGGAAGGATACGGGCAAGTTCGAGCGCAGACGTAGGCCAGCGAGAGCGGCTGACGATTCCAGCGTGCCTGTAATTCGGGCCCTGAACTGCGCGCGACACGCCCGACCTCGGGACGCGAGAAACGTGGTTGGACGTGCGGGTGAAAGCTCGATGAACAGACCTGACACCGCCAGAACCGATTAAAGGAAAGCCGGTCTATGCCAACCATCAACCAGCTGGTCCGCAAGGGTCGCCGCGACAAGGTCGCCAAGACCAAGACCGCGGCGCTCAAGGGGAGCCCGCAGCGTCGTGGCGTGTGCACCCGCGTGTACACCACCACCCCGAAGAAGCCGAACTCCGCGCTCCGCAAGGTCGCGCGTGTTCGCCTGACCAGCGCGGTCGAGGTCACGGCCTACATCCCCGGCGAAGGCCACAACCTGCAGGAGCACTCGATGGTGCTCGTCCGCGGCGGTCGTGTGAAGGACCTTCCCGGTGTGCGCTACAAGATCATTCGCGGTTCGCTGGACACCCAGGGTGTGAAGAACCGTAAGCAGGCCCGCAGCCGTTACGGCGCCAAGAAGGAGAAGAGCTGATATGCCGCGCAAGGGCCCCGCTCCCAAGCGTCCGCTGATCAACGATCCGGTCTACGGGTCGCCCCTGGTCACGCAGCTGGTCAACAAGATCCTGCTCGACGGTAAGAAGTCCACCGCCGAGCGCATCGTCTACGGCGCGATGGAACAGGCGCGCGAGAAGACGGGCACCGATCCGGTTGTCACCCTCAAGCGCGCGCTGGACAACGTCAAGCCGTCGCTCGAGGTCAAGCCCCGCCGCGTCGGTGGCGCCACCTACCAGGTGCCGGTCGAGGTCCGCCCCGGCCGCGCCAACACCCTGGCCCTGCGCTGGCTGGTGAACTTCTCCCGGGCCCGCCGTGAGAAGACCATGGTCGAGCGCCTGGCCAACGAACTGCTCGATGCCAGCAATGGTCTGGGTGCCTCGGTGAAACGCCGCGAGGACACCCACAAGATGGCCGAGTCCAACCGGGCCTTCGCGCACTACCGCTGGTGATGTCTGTCCGGCCCCACGCTGCGGGCTCGGGAGGCGTACGGAAGCTCGGCTTCCGGCTTTGACAACAGATGACGGCCGCTACAGGTCGTCGGCGAGAATCCCAACTAGCTACGAGCGGGGAAGATTTCCGTGGCACAGGACGTGCTCACCGACCTGAACAAGGTCCGCAACATCGGCATCATGGCCCACATCGATGCGGGCAAGACCACCACTACCGAACGCATCCTCTTCTACACCGGTGTGAACTACAAGATCGGCGAAACCCATGACGGGGCGTCGACCACCGACTGGATGGAGCAGGAGCAGGAGCGCGGTATCACCATCACCTCCGCGGCGGTGACCTGCTTCTGGAACCAGAACCAGATCAACATCATCGACACCCCGGGCCACGTCGACTTCACCGTCGAGGTGGAGCGCAGCCTGCGCGTGCTCGATGGCGCCGTCGCCGTCTTCGACGGCAAGGAAGGCGTGGAACCGCAGTCCGAGCAGGTGTGGCGTCAGGCCGACAAGTACGACGTGCCGCGGATCTGCTTCGTCAACAAGATGGACAAGCTCGGTGCGGATTTCTACTTCACCGTGCAGACCATCAAGGACCGTCTCGGCGCGAAGCCGCTGGTCATCCAGCTGCCGATCGGTGCGGAGGACAGCTTCGAAGGTGTCGTCGACCTGGTCGAGATGAAGGCCAAGGTCTGGACCGGCGAAACCAAGCTGGGCGAGAAGTACGAACTCCAGGACATCCCGGCGGATCTGGTCGAGAAGGCCGAACAGTACCGGCAGGAACTGCTGGAGACCGTCGCGGAATCCGATGAGGAGCTGCTGGAGAAGTTCTTCGGCGGTGAAGAGCTCACGATCGACGAGATCAAGGGCGCCATCCGCAAGATGACCGTCAACTCCGAGCTCTACCCGGTGCTGTGCGGTTCGGCGTTCAAGAACAAGGGCGTGCAGCCCATGCTCGACGCCGTGATCGACTACCTGCCCTCGCCGCTGGACGTCGAGTCGGTACAGGGCCATGCGCCCAACAACGAGGAGGAGATCCTCACTCGTAAGCCGAGTGCCGACGAGCCGTTCGCCGCGCTGGCGTTCAAGATCGCCGTGCACCCGTTCTTCGGCAAGCTGACCTACGTCCGCGTCTACTCGGGCAAGGTCGACTCCGGCGCCCAGGTCATCAACGCGACCAAGGGCAAGAAGGAGCGTCTGGGCAAGCTGTTCCAGATGCACTCCAACAAGGAGAACCCGGTTCCCTCGGTCAGCGCCGGCCATATCTACGCGGTCATCGGCCTGAAGGACACCACCACCGGTGACACCCTGTGCGACCCGAACAACCAGGTCGTCCTGGAGTCCATGACCTTCCCGGACCCGGTCATCGAGGTCTCCATCGAGCCGAAGACCAAGTCCGACCAGGAGAAGCTGGGCACCGCGATCCAGAAGCTCGCCGAAGAGGATCCCACCTTCACGGTGAAGCTGGACGACGAGACCGGCCAGACCGTTATCGGCGGTATGGGCGAGCTGCACCTCGACATCCTGGTCGACCGGATGAAGCGCGAATTCAAGGTCGAGGCGAACGTCGGCAAGCCGCAGGTCGCCTACCGCGAGACCATCACCAAGAAGGTCGAGAAGCTCGAATTCACCCATAAGAAGCAGACGGGTGGCTCGGGTCAGTTCGCGAAGGTGATCATCGCCCTGGAGCCGTTCGTCGGCGAGGACGGTGCGCACTACGAATTCGAGAACAAGGTCACCGGCGGCCGCGTGCCGAGGGAATACATCCCTTCGGTCGACGCGGGTGCGCAGGACGCCATGCAGTACGGTGTGCTCGCCGGTTACCCGCTGGTCAACCTGAAGGTGACCCTGCTCGACGGTGCATACCACGACGTCGACTCCTCGGAGATGGCGTTCAAGATCGCCGGCTCGCAGGCCCTCAAGGAAGCGGCCCGCAAGGCCGGTCCGGTGATCCTCGAACCGCTGATGGCGGTCGAGGTCACCACGCCCGAGGACTACATGGGCGATGTGATCGGCGACCTGAACTCCCGCCGTGGCCAGATCCAGGCCATGGAGGAACGCAGTGGTGCCCGTGTCGTCAAGGCGCTGGTTCCGCTCTCGGAGATGTTCGGCTACATCGGTGACCTGCGGTCGAAGACCCAGGGCCGGGCGAACTACTCCATGGTGTTCGATTCGTACGCGGAGGTTCCGGCCAACGTGTCGAAGGAGATCATCGCCAAGGCGACCGGCGAGTAAGTACCCCTCCGGGGCGGGTAGCTCGCCCGCCCCGGATCTCCCGGGAGTTTGTACAACCGTTAGTTCCCCGCGTAAGTGGGGAT
Source organism: Nocardia carnea (assembly GCF_029868325.1). Classification (GTDB taxonomy): domain Bacteria; phylum Actinomycetota; class Actinomycetes; order Mycobacteriales; family Mycobacteriaceae; genus Nocardia; species Nocardia carnea_C. Next base: position 9,407 of record NZ_JARWNW010000194.1, on the reverse strand, counting down.
GACCCCCGCACTGCTGCAACTGCAAGCACCAACAAGTCCAGGAGGACCACACAGTGGCGAAGGCGAAGTTCGAGCGGACAAAGCCGCACGTCAACATCGGCACCATCGGTCACGTCGACCACGGCAAGACCACGCTGACCGCAGCGATCACCAAGGTGCTGGCGGACAAGTACCCGGACCTCAACGAGAGCTTTGCGTTCGACATGATCGACAAGGCGCCTGAGGAGAAGGCCCGCGGTATCACGATCAACATCTCGCACGTCGAGTACCAGACCGAGAAGCGTCACTACGCGCACGTCGACGCCCCCGGTCACGCCGACTACATCAAGAACATGATCACCGGTGCGGCCCAGATGGACGGCGCCATCCTCGTGGTCGCCGCCACCGACGGCCCGATGCCGCAGACCCGTGAGCACGTGCTGCTCGCCCGTCAGGTCGGCGTGCCCTACATCCTGGTCGCGCTGAACAAGTCGGACATGGTCGACGACGAGGAAATCCTCGAGCTCGTCGAGATGGAGGTCCGCGAGCTGCTGGCCTCGCAGGAGTTCGACGAGGACGCCCCCGTCGTGCGCGTTTCCGGCCTGAAGGCGCTGGAAGGCGACGAGAAGTGGGCCGAGTCCATCGTCGAGCTGATGAACGCTGTCGACGAGTCCATCCCGGACCCGGTGCGTGAGACCGACAAGCCGTTCCTGATGCCGATCGAGGACGTCTTCACCATCACCGGTCGTGGCACCGTCGTCACCGGTCGTGTGGAGCGCGGTGTGGTCAACCTCAACGAAGAGGTCGAGATCGTCGGCATCAAGCCGGAGAAGACCAAGACCACCATCACCGGTATCGAAATGTTCCGCAAGATGCTGGACACCGCTCAGGCCGGTGACAACGCGGGTCTGCTGATCCGTGGCATCAAGCGCGAGGACGTGGAGCGCGGCCAGGTCGTCATCAAGCCGGGCACCACCACCCCGCACACCGAGTTCGAGGGTCAGGCCTACATCCTGTCCAAGGACGAGGGCGGCCGCCACACCCCGTTCTTCAACAACTACCGTCCGCAGTTCTACTTCCGTACCACGGACGTGACGGGCGTTGTGACCCTGCCCGAGGGCACCGAAATGGTTATGCCCGGCGACAACACCGAAATGTCGGTCGTGCTGATCCAGCCGGTCGCCATGGACGAGGGTCTGCGTTTCGCGATCCGTGAAGGTGGCCGTACCGTCGGCGCCGGTCGGGTTACGAAGATCATCAAGTGATTCGCTGAATCGCTGGAAACGGCGTCGCTCCGGCAGGAGCGGCGCCGTTTCTCGTTTCACGATATGAGGCAGGTATGAGCACTGACCGCAAGCCGGCGCTTTCCGCCCACCGGCAGGTCTGATAACGCTCGAACTTCTCAGCCGATGTCACCGGTATCCGCTGTCGAACGAAGGAGCTCGGTTTGATACGCAAAGCTGCCGCTGCCCTGTCACTCGCCTTCGCCGCCGCGGCGGCTGGTGCCGGCACCATCGGCGCCACGCCGGAAAACCCGACACCCGAATCGTGCTCCGCTGTTCCTGCCGACCGGGTCGACGATGCCGTCAGCCGGCTACCGCAAGCTTTCCCGGATGTGCCGTGGGTGGTGACGGGAAGCGGTTCGTCTGTCGACTGCGCACTGAACTGGGTGCAGGTCGACCCTGAGGGAGCGACCGGGAGCTCGCCCAGCCATATCCTGCTCTTCGACCACTTCAAGTACGGGAGCACCGCTACCCCGGATCCCGAGGCATTCGTCACCGTCGCCGGTAGTGACGCTCCGGAGCAGATCACCATCACATTCCGGTGGCTGAACCCGGGCGATCCCAACGCGAATCCCACCGGCCGGGCCGATGTGCGGTACCAGCTTTTCCCACAGTCACCGCCCGGGCCGATCGATCCTCTTCCGCCCCAGGTGACCGGCTGACAAGTGAAGAAGGCCGTCCTGCCGTAGTGCACGGGTGGTGTTGCCGGCAGCTGTTCGGGTCGACAGAATCCGTTGTGAGCGGCTAATGTCCGATTCGTCCTGGTACTTCCGGTGTAAGTCCAGAACTGGCACCGCCGAGTAGATCCGGCCGGTGATGCGCCGGGCAGTGGGATACGCCGTTTGCGGCGAGCGGCGTAACCGGATAGGGCCCAGACGGTTCCAGCGGCGGTGGACTGGGGCCGAAGAAGGCAGGACGAAAAAGATGACGAACCCGCAGTATCCGGGTGCCGGTGATCAGCCCGGTGGAATTCCGCCGCAGCCTGCCGGCGGGCCCGCGCAGCCGTTCGGTGGGCACCCGCAGCCTGGGGTGTACGGGCCGGGACAGAATCCGTATGCGCCGGGGCCGCAGCAGTATCCGCCGCAGGGGATGCAGCCCGGGTACGGGCCGCCGCCTTACCCGCCGCAACCCGGGGGACCATACGCACCGCAGCAGGGCGGGCCGTATCCACCGCAGTCCGGCAAGAGCCGCGGGACCGTGGTGCTGGTGACGCTCGTCGTGGTTGTGCTCGTCGTCGGGCTCGGTGTCGGTGGGTATTTCCTGCTGTCCGGTGGTGGCGGGGGCTCGGATCCGCGCGCTGTGGCCCAGCAATTCGTGGACGGTGACGGCGAGAACAAGGAGCTGATCTGCGCGTCGGACCTCGCGAAGATCGAGGAAGCCGGAGCGTCGGCGCCCCGGCCTACCGAGCCGGTCACGATGCCGGACGGTGCGGCCGCGACGAGTGAGCTGGTCGGTGTCGATGTGCCCGAGGGGAGCGATAAGGGGACCTTCACCGTCAAGACGGACGTGACTGTCGGTACGCAGAGTCACAGCCAGACCGTGGAGTACGACCTCGTCGTCGAGGACGGTGACTGGAAGGTCTGCGGCATTCTGGATCCGGCGGAGCCCGGGGACAGTGACACCGACAAGTCCGAGGGCGCCGACTCCGGGGCACCCGGCAGCAGTGATTCCGGTAGCGACAGCGCCGGCGACCCACGTGCTGTCGCACAGCAGTTCGTGGACAGCGACGGTATCGACAAAACCCTGATCTGCGAAGCGGATGTCAGAACACTCGAACTGGCCGAAAAGGGGGGATCTCCGCCGCTCGAGCTACCGGAGACCGAATACTCCACGCTGGAGGTCACGGAAGTCGACGTACCGGCGGGCGGCGATCGTGGGACCTTCACTCTCGAACTGAAGGCGAAAGGCGTCTCGACACCCATCAGAACCGTCCACTACGACCTCGTCGAAGAAGGCGGCGAGTGGAAAGTCTGTGGCGTCCTGATGGCATGGATCAGTTGATCCAGGTCCTGTAACGGGCTGGGGTGCTGTGGCGGTACCGGTTAGTCGAGTGCGGTAGCGCCGCCACCTGTGGCAGCAGCGCGACCTTCCCGGATACGTGCTTCGCCGTCTCCCGGCACCTTCGCCGCCGGGAGGTTCCGCTCCGGCAGCCGGATGGCGGCGCACATGAGCGCGGCCGCGACGCACAGTCCGGCGGCTACGTGGAAGGCGAGATCGTAGGAGCCGTCGGTGTCACGGACGTAGCCGGCGCCGAATGCGGCCACGGCGGCGCCGAGTTGATGGGCGGCGAAGACCCAGCCGAACACGATCGGGGCCGAGTCGGCGAACCAGCGGCGGCAGATGGCGATCGTCGGTGGGACCGTGGCGACCCAGTCGAGGCCGTAGAAGATGATGAACACCCACATACTGGGTTCGGCGTGGGGGGAGAGCAGCGCGGGGAGGACGAGCAGGGAGACGCCGCGGCCGAGATAGTAGATCACCAGCAGGATGCGGGCGTCCACGCGGTCGGTGAGCCAGCCGGAGAACACCGTTCCCAGGACGTCGAAGATGCCTACCGTCGCCAGCAGCGAGGCGGCGACGGTTGTCGGCATACCGTGGTCGTGTGCCGCGGGGACGAAATGGGTGCCGATCAGGCCGTTTGTGGTCATACCGCAGATCGCGAAACTTCCGGCGAGCAGCCAGAATGCGCGCACGCGCATGCCCTGGAGCAGTCCGCTCGCGGCGGCGCCGAAGGTGCCGTTGGGTAGCGCCTCGCCGGTGGAATCCGTGGAACCGCCGTAGGCCGTGGTCCCGATATCGCTGGGGCGGTTGCGGATGAACAGCAGCACCAGCGGGATCACCGCGAGGGCCGCGAAGGTGACGATGAGTGAGGCCCAGCGCCAGCCGAATCGGTCGGTTACGCCGGCGACCACAGGCAGGAAGACGAGCTGGCCGGTCGCGCTCGCCGCGGTGAGCACGCCGGTGACCAGCCCGCGGCGGGCGACGAACCAGCGGGTCGAGACGGTGGCGACGAAACCCATGGAGAGGGAACCGGTTCCGAGGCCGACGAGTACGCCCCACAGCAGGATCAGCTGCCAGGAGGCGGTCATGAACAGACCCACGCCGGTTCCGGTCGCGATCAGCACGAGCGCTCCGGCGAGAACTGGGCGGACCCCGAACCGGTCCATGAGCGCGGCGGCGAATGGTGCGGTGACGCCGAACAGCACCATGTTCACCGAGATGGCGGCGCCGACGGTCGCATGCGACCAGCCGAATTCGGCGTGGAGCGGGTTCATGAAAACGCTGGGGACCGCGCGGAATCCGGCGGCACCCAGGATGGCTACGAAACTCACGCCGGCGACGATCCATGCGTAGTGCAGTCGCGAGGTGCGGGTCGCGACGATAGAACTCTCTGTCCTCACGATGATCCAGCATTCGGGACCGGCGGTTCCGGAGCCAGTGGCAGAATCGACAATATGCGTGAAATTCATGCCAATGATGGCGCTGTGCCGGAACCGCATGTGGTGGCCGTGCTGCTTCTGGAACCGGTGGTCGGATTCGACGCGACCATCCCGCCGCTCGTCTTCGGCCAGGCCACCGACGAGGCGGGTAACCCGCTCTACGAAGTGGTGACCTGCGCGCTACGGCCGGGGCCGATCCGGACTACCTCCGGCTATTCGATCGTCGCCGAGGCGGGCGCCGATGCGCTCGCTGCCGCGGATACGGTCATCGTGCCGGGCACGAAATATCCGCCGGCGCGTCTCGACGGAGACATCACTGCCGAGGTGGCCGCCGCGCTGGAAACGGTGCCCGCCGGTGCGCGGATCGTATCCATCTGCACGGGAGCCTTCGTTCTCGCCGCGGCGGGCCTGTTCGACGGGCATCGCGCCACCACCCACTGGCGGTACGCGGACGATTTCCGGCGGCTGTTCCCCGCGGTCGAACTCGACGAGACGGTGCTGTTCGTGGACGAAGACGATCTGCTGAGCTCGGCGGGACTGGCCGCCGGTATCGACCTCTGCCTGTATCTCATCCGGCGCGATCACGGTGCCGTCGTCGCCAATCGTGTGGCGCGGTACTGCGTGGTGCCACCCTGGCGGGAAGGTGGGCAGGCGCAGTTCATCGAACACCAGGTACCCGACCACGACGAACGCAGTACCGCGACCACCCGCGCGTGGGCGCTGGACCACCTGGGCGAACCGCTCAGTGTGGCGGTGCTGGCCGCGCACGCGCGCATGAGTTCGCGCACCTTCAGCCGCCGGTTCCGGGCGGAGACGGGACTCTCGCCCGGCGCCTGGCTGCGTGACCGCCGGATCGACCGAGCGCGCGAACTACTCGAATCCGCGGACCTTCCGATCGAGGCCGTGGCCGAACTGTCGGGCCTCGGCACGCCCGACAATCTGCGCCACCATATGCGGCGTGGGCTCGGGATGTCGCCGTCCGCCTACCGGAAGACCTTCGCCGGCTCGTGATGCGGTCGTTGCGGGCACGTACCCGGACTCTCGCGGTCGGCCGTGGTGCGTACCCGGGGCAGTTCGGCGGAATAACCGAATCGGTCGTGCAGCCACGGAGCCGGGCGATCCGCAACCACACCGAACTCGAATGTTGCTGCTGATCGCTGTTCTGGCGCCACGCCCGAGGGGCGGCGCCGGAAGCTCGGCGCCGGCCGGTTTTCGTCATACAGAGGTGAAGCGCCTGCGCCCGAGTAGTCGGGCGGTCGCCAGCACCGAGGCTGTAGCGGTGGTGGCGCCTGCGCCGAGCGGCGAACCGGTGGCGCGCATCAAACGCACGGTGCGCATGGCCGCGACCAGTACTTCGCTGCCGCGTACCCGCATATCCGCCTCGAAGCGGCTCACCGCAACAGGCAGCGTGACCGTGCCGGCCGCGACCGCGCGCAGGCCGGTGACCAGGCTCGCGGCGTCCCGGATGGCAGCCCCGGCGCCCATACCCGCGGTGGGCGGGGTCGCGTGGACCGCGTCACCGAGCGCGGTGACCGCGCCGGCGGGCCAGGGGGCGAGATCCCCGGCCCGGGTCGAGGCAGCATTGAAGCGGAAAGCCCCGATACTGGCGGGGTCGGCGCGTTCGACGACCTCGAGTGCGGACCGCCGCCAGCCTTCGCGATCGAACGCGGTGAGCAATGCGGACCGCAACTCGGTACCTGGTAGCGAGCGCAGCGCATCGGTTGCGGGGGATTCGGCGAACATGGCGCCCCAGATGTAGGTGGGGCCGGTCGTGATCGCCTCCCGGGGACGGGGTGTATGCAGGACGGCATTGCCGACCGGGTCGAGGAAGCCGATGTACAGAGCGGTGGTGTGTGGCCCGAGCACCATGCTCGAACGCGATCCGAGCCGCTGCCGCTCGGTGGCGCCGAGGTCGCCGGCGGTGGTGCGGCCGGAGAAGCCGATGATTCCGGTCGGCTCGTTGGTCGGGCGGCCGGCCAATCGGCGCGCAACCAGCGAGTGGGCGCCGTCCGCGCCGACCAGCAGATCACCCGCCACCGTGGACCCGTCGGCGAACACCGCCTGCGGTGCGCCGGTGGCCGTGCGGGCGATATCGGTGACCGGCGAACCCAGGTGCAGGTCGGCGCCGGCCGCGTCGGCCAGAATCGTTCGCAGGGTGATGCGGTCGATATCGACGCCCGGATTGTCGTCGAGCCGCGGCCCGTGCCCCAGCAGCCGGCCGTGCCGGTCCCAGAAGGCATCGCGGGCCCGCAACCGCAATGCCGAGGACGACCCCAGCAGCCGTTCGAAGATCTCCGGCGCGACCAGCTCCTGGAGCGCCGCCTGCGCCCGGCCGTCGAGCGTGATGTGGTAGCCGCCGGTCTGCGTGATATCGAGATCACGATCGAAAACCGAGACCTCGAATTCGTGCCGGCGCAGCCCGGCGGCCAAGGCCAGGCCGCCGATCCCGCCTCCGACGATGATGATGCGCACTATCGCTCTCCCGGACTCGTGGTGAATTACTTCCGGGTACCGACAGTGCCATCGGTAGTGGACACCGAATGTCCACTACCTTGGAACCAGTGGCCGAAACTTCCCGGCGCGCACTGCGCCTGCTGTCGCTGCTCACCGCCCGGCACAGCTGGTCGCTGAGTGACCTCGCCGCCCGGTTGGCGGTGAGCGAGCGAACCGTCCGGCGGGATATCGACACGCTGCGCCGGCTCGGCTATCCCGTGGTGTCGCTGCGCGGACCGGCCGGGGGGTACCGGCTCGGCGCCGGGCATACGCTGCCGCCACTGCTGTTCGACAGCGATCAGGCGCTGGCCGTCGCGGTGGCACTGCAAACCGCGCCGCACACCGTGTCGGGTCTCGGCGAGGACGCCGCGCGGGCCCTGGACGCGCTCGAACAGGTCATGCCCACCAGGTTGCGCGCGGCGGTGGAAGCGCTGCGGCTCACCAGATTGCAGAACTACTGGGAGTTTCCGGCGCCACCCATCGAGGCGGTGGCGTTACAGGTCGCGGGTAGTGCCGTGCGGAGGCACGAAGTGCTTCTCGCCGAAACCCTCGGCCCCGACGGAATCCGCCCTGCTCCCGGTACGGCCGGGTTCGCGCCGGCCCGGCGTATCGAACCCCACCATCTGGTGGTCTGGGCGGGGCGGTGGTACCTGGTCGGGTTCGATCACGCCGACGATGCCTGGCGGGTGCACCGACTCGACCGTCTCCATCTGCACGCTCCCACCGGAATCCGGTTCACCCCGCGCGAACTACCCGGCGGCGATGTCGCCCACCTGGTCATGACCAGTTACGACCGCGGCGATACGCCCGCCGCCTGGGAATGCACCGGAAGTGCCCGGCTCGACCTGCCGGCCGAGACGGTCGCGCGCTGGGCGCCCGGCGGATCGGTTGTCGAGCATCTCGATTCCGGCCACTGCCGCCTCACCGTCGGCGCATGGTCGTGGGCCGGGATCGCCGGGCTACTCGCCACCTTCGATACCGACCTCACCGATGTCCAACCCCCGGAACTGGTAGCCGCGTGCCGTCGGCTCGCGCGAAGATTCCGGACTGCCACGGCCTCGCCGGGCGAGAGCCGATGAGCGGGCGCGATCCGGTGCCCGGCCCGATCGCCGGATTCCCAGAACCAACGTGCGAGGTACCGGCCGGTATCCACCGGCGACCGGTCCGCGCCACCGGTTTGTACAGCGCCGATTCAGGATTCGCGCGCGGCCTGTAGCAGCGCGTTGGCGAATTTCACCATCTGGGCCGGCCCCCCGTACCAGGCGGTCACCGCCGACAGCACCGCCGAGCGCGCTTCCCGGGCAGCGCGGGCGACCTCGTCCGCCGAAACCTCGCCGGCTTCGGCCTGCCCGGCGAGTACTTCGAGATCATCGCTTGCCGTGAGCAAACGCATGATGAGGTGGATATCGATATCCGCGCCTTCCTCGCTGCGGCTGTGCCGGGATGTGCCCTCGGCCGGTACGGGACCGCGCTCCGGTTCGGCGGGCGCCGGGGTGGTGAATTCGGCCGCGATCGGCTCCGGTCGGTCGGCGGATGGGAGCGGTGTGGCTTCCGCGGCCTCGCGGGCGCGCCGGGAGCGGCGTGTTTCCAGCGGTGGGCGCGATTCGTCGCCGCCGGTCAGTGCTTCCGGCGTGGTGCGGGATTCGTCGGGTACCAGAGTCAGTGGTGCGGAACTGCCGCGCCGTGGATCGGGCAGCGGATCGGCCGCTGCTTCGGCGGTATCGGGTTCGGGTGAGGTACTCGGTTCCGAACGGCGGGAACCAGGGCCGTCCTGTTCGGATTCCAGGATCCGGGAGAGGATTTCGGAGACCGGGGCCGCGGCGGAATCGTCGTCGGGCTCGGTGGTGTGGACCGGTTCGGGATCGAGCAGACGGTCGAGTATGGGAGTGCTGTCCGCCGGTGGCGCGAGCCGCGGGGGTGCTTCGTTCTCCGGCGGGGAATCGCTGCTCTGATCGCCGGATTCGGAGTCGCCCACCGGCTCTGTGGTGCGCAATCCGAGGGGGCCCGATTCCGGTCCCGCGGGGCGATCGCTGTCCGGTTTGTACCGGGACGCGGACCGCGGCATCCGGCGTGGGGCCGGAAGATCTCCCGCCGCGCCGGTTTCCGAAGACTCGACCTTCGGAGCCGGCCGCGGCAATTACGCGGGGGCGGTGTGGATGGCAGGGGCCGCGCCGGTTCCGGGGACGGGTGGGGGCGCGGGTTGGGGGGGTGG
>NZ_JARWNW010000193.1 GCF_029868325.1 Nocardia carnea | reverse complement strand
GGACCACAGTGTTAGTATAAGCGGCCCCAGCGGCGCCCCGGGTATATCGCCACATTTGTACCCCCGAGTAACGACCCCAGTAAAACCGCCGCCGCGGCCGCTAAGCTAAAGCGACACCCACCGACCCCCCCACAATGGGGGGCCTAACCCCGCGGCGCCGCAGGCGCCGCATAAACTAACACTGTGGTCCTCTTCTTCGAGATTCTGCTGATCGCCGTATCGGTCCTCATCGGATGGTTCGGCCTGTACGTCTTCTACCGGCTGTTCACCGAATCATGAGTGGTCTCGCGAGCGAGGGTCCCGATCCGGCCGAGCGAGCGAGCGATACCAGCAACGGCGATCCGGCGGCCGAGCCGTCCGTCCGCAACGGTAACGGGCGGTCGACCGACGATCAGTCGGCGCTCAGCGGCGACCGGGCGGTGGCCGATGCGGCCGAGCGCGCCAAGGTGACCGCCGGGCGCAATATCCCGGTTCTCCCGGATCTTCCGCTGCCCGACGATACGGCCAATCTGCGACTCGGCCCGGATCTGAATCCGGCCATGCTGGCGCTGTTGCCGTTGGTCGGTGTGTGGCGCGGTGAGGGTGAGGGCAACAATCCCGAGCGCGGCGATTATCGCTTCGGTCAGCAGATCGTGGTCTCCCATGACGGTGGGGATTATCTGAGCTGGGATTCGCGGTCTTGGTTCATCGAATCCGACGGCAGCTATGGTGGCTCGGACCTGCGGGAGAGCGGGTTCTGGCGGGTCGGCGCCGAGGGAAACGACGAGGTGCTGGAGCTGCTGCTCACGCATAGCACGGGCATTGTCGAGCTTTTCTACGGCACCGCGCTCACCCAGTCGTCCTGGGAGCTTGCCACCGATGTGGTGATCCGCAGCCAGACCGGCGCGGTGGTGGGTGGTGCCAAACGTCTGTACGGGATCGTCGAGGGCGGCGATCTGGCGTATGTGGAGGAGCGGGTGGTGGCCGACGGGCCGCTGGAGCCTCGGCTCTCGGCACGTCTGCAGCGCTATATCGGCTGACCCGCAGAGAGCGCGGCCGACCCCGTATCCGGCCGGCTCGGATGGCACGGTCCTGCCCCTGTCACGGTCCGGCTCGGTCGTAGCCGACCGGGCGATTTCCAGCCGCCGTTGTGGTCGCGGCCTGTGCTGCCCTTGAAACGGAACGACCCCCGAGCCGTATCGGCGCAGTTCCCGCGGTGGATACCGGAGGATTCGCGACCGATCCCGATCGGACGGATCGGGGACTCGGGGGCCGGGTGGCTGCCTGGAATTCGCTCAGCGCTCAGGGGTGAACGGAAACCGTGCACAGCCGGCTACAGCGCTCAGCTGACAGCCACCTCACGCGTCCTGTGAATTTCCATTCGTCGGATCACCTCCTTCCTTGTGTACCCACGAACCTAGCCGCGGATGGCCGGGGTCGGCAACGGAATTTCGTCGACGGCGTAATGCGTTGCTTCGCCGTCCGGAAAAGCCGCCCGGACCTGGCCGGATTCATCCACGGTGAGTACCAGTCCGGCGTGATGTCCGGCCGGGAGTTGATGCGTGACGACCACCACATCACGGTCCGGTGCGACCAGGCCGCTGCCGGTATCGAGTAGATCGCGCAGCAGCCGGGCGCCCGCGGCGGCGTCCAGATGTTCGGTGGGCTCGTCGAGGAGGAGGACGCGGGCGGGCGAGACCAGTGCGCGGGCGAGCAGGATCCGCCGGCGCTGCCCGCCCGATACGGCGGCGGCTCCGCCGACGAGATCGGTGTGCACGCCGTCCGGCAGGCCGTCCAGCCATTTCCCCAGCCCGACCGTGCGCAATGCTCGTTCGGCCGTTTCGGCGTCCAGGTCACCGCGGGCCACCCGCAGGTTCTCCAGCACGCTGGTGCCGAACAGGTGTGCATCCTCGGCGAAGAAACGCACATCGTCGTCGGGGTGGTCGAAAAGTCCGGCCCAGGCCATCAGCAGGGTGGTTTTCCCCGCCCCGCTGGGCCCGACGACCGCGACCCGTGCGGCCCGGGGACGTTGCGGTATCTGCCATTGACCGTCGCCGACCCAGCCGATCACCACACCGTCGGCGCGACTGTCGGCGTACGGGAAGGGGTGCGGGTTGCCGCCTGTACCGAATCGTTTACGGGTATCGGCCGGTGCTCCGGCAGCGGGTACGGATGGCTGCGGTTCGATCGACTCGGTGCGGTGATCCGGCGAGACCGCGCGCAGCCGGTGCAACGCTGCCCGCGCCACGGTGAGCGACTGCGCCGCGGCCGGTAGGGCGCCGGTCGCTTCGAAGGACGAGAGCGGCAGCAGGACCAGCACGGCCATCGCCATCGGTGTCATAGCGCCCGGAGTGCCACCGTCCGGGCCGTAGAGGGAGATTCCGATCAGGAGGGCAGCGAGCACACTGACCCCGGTGGCCAGCGGGGTCGCGGCGGCCGCCCACGCCGTACGGGCGGCGGCGCTGTCCTCGGCGGCGAGGACCCGGTCGTCGGCCGCGGCGGCGGTCGCGAGGGCGGTATCCAGTTTCCCGGCAACCCGTAACTCGGCGGCGTGGTCCAGAACCGTGAGCGCGTGCGCGGTGAATTCCGCGCGGTCGGCCCGCGCCGCTCGTTCGGCGCCGGCGGCGGCCCGCGCCGACAGCCACGGCGCGACGACACCGGAGAAGACCAGCGCGGCGGCGAGCACGGCAGCCGCCGCCGGGGAGATGAAGGCCAGTAGCGCGACCGCGGCCGCCGACAACACCAGTGCCACCGCAATGGGCACGAAGGTGCGGACCACGACGGCACCGAGATCGTCGATATCGGTGCCCACCCGGACCAGCACATCACCGCGACGCAGCCGGCCGGGCACACGCGGCGCGGTGGTCAGGGATCGTCCGGAGGTGCCGGCCGGTGCAGGGGTTTGCGCCGCACCGGGAAGTCCGGTTTCCGAACGGCGGGTCAACCACAGTGGTGCGCGCGCGAGCGCCCGATACACCGAGGTGCGGGCCGCGGTCATCGAGCGCAGCGCCACATCGTGGGTAGCGAGCCGTTCCAGGTACCGGCACAGTCCGCGCGAGATACCGAGTGCCCGGACCGCGACCACCGCGACGGTGAGGTCCAGTACGGGCGGCATCTGCCAGGCGCGGGCGATCAGCCAGGCGGCGAGCGCGGCCAGACCGAGACCGCTGCCCAGGGCCAGCACACCCCACCCCACCGCGACTGCCAGCCGCCATCGGGGAATTTCCAGCAGCTCCCACATCTGACGGATGTCGCGCAGCAGCAACCGTATCCGGGCCCAGCGGCGCAGCGGCCCGCGCCCCGCTGTTCCGATGGGGTGCGGCCGCCGGGGGGCCGAGGGCCGGCTGCTCATGGGACTACCCGCTGAGCGGTCGACGGTACCGTGACGATTTCGTCCGCGGCGGACAGCAGTGCGGGACGGTGCGCGACCACTACGACGTTGGCGCCGGTGCGCGCGAGTGTTGTCAGCGCGCCCGCGACCGCGGTTTCGCTGTCTGGGTCCAGGTGAGCGGTCGGTTCGTCCAGCAGCACGATCGGACGCCCGGCGGCGAGGACGCGGGTGAGGGCCAGGCGCTGCCGTTGTCCCAGGGAGAGGCCGATTCCACCGGATCCGACGACGGTATCCCATCCGGCCGGCAGCGAATCGAGTACCGCATCGAATCCCGTTGCGGCGCAGGCGGCATCGAGTTCACTGAGTACCCGGGCCGCGCCCCGGCGCGGTGAGCCCGACACGGTGGCGCCCAGTAGTTCGAGGTTCTCCCGCAGGGTGCCCGGAACCAGCACCGGCCGCTGCGGCAGCCACGCCAGCCGCTGCCACCACTGCTCCGCGGGCAGCTGCCGGATATCCACGCCCTCGGCGAGTACCGCACCGCGGGTGGGCTCGATCAGGCCCAGGATCGCCTGCAGCACGGTGGATTTACCGCTGCCGTTCGGTCCGGTGAGCGCGGTGACGGTACCGGGACGCAGTTGCGCCCACAAGCCGTCGGGCGCGGCGCCATCCCTGGATTCGACGGTGAGGTCCCGTAATTCGATCACTCCACGCCCGCTACCCGCGGCACTCGGGCTTTCGGCCGCGGCTTGCCCGCCGACTGTCGCCGCAGCACACTCGTCGCCGCCGGTCGGTGCCCCGGGGCTTTCGATGCCGAGCGCTGACCCGCGCCCATCACGACCACTCGCCGCCGCGATATCCGTCACCGCTACGTGCTCGTCACCACCGGCCGAGCCGCGAACCCCACCGCGCTCTGGCCCGCCGTCCGTGCCGGCAACAGCACGCTCTCGTGTATCGCCCATCGCTGACTGTTCCCGGTCGCGAACCGGTTCCGAGCAGTTGCCGTCCTTCGTACCCGCTGGGTCGAGGATCGCGAAAGCTTTGTCTGCGGCCGCCATCCCGTCCTGTGCGGCATGGAACCGTTCACCCACGGTCCGAAGTGGCAGATAGACCTCCGGCGCGAGAACCAGCGCGACAACACCGGCATAGAGGCTCATATCGCCGTGCACCAGCCGCATCCCGATCGCCACGGCGACCAGAGCCACCGACAGGGTTGCCAGCAGTTCGAGCACCATCGAGGAGAGGAACGCGATCCGCAACGCACTCATGGTGCGCCGGTGCAGCGATTCGCCCAGTTCCCGGACCTGGCGGCTCATTGTGCGCCCCGGTATGTCGGTGCCGGCCCCGGTTTCCCGGCCGAGGGCGCGCAGGGTGGGCATACCGGCGAACAGGTCGAGCAGTTGATCGGACAGCCGGGTGGTGGCGTCCAGGGTGGCGCGGGCCCGGCCCTCGGTGAGCAGGCCGATGAGCACCATGAAGATCGGGATCAGGGGCAGGGTGATGATCACGATGAGGGCCGAGGTGAGGTCGTGCGCGGCGATCACCACCAGCACGACCGGCGGTACCAGCACCGCCAGCAGTAGAGCGGGTACATATCCGGTGAGGTAGGGGCGCAGGCCGCTGAGCCCGCTGCTCACCACCACGGCGAGTTCCGTGCGGCGCGTTTCCAATTCGCGGGGCGCCAGGCCCGCCCCCGCGGCGAGCACCGACTGCTCCAGCTCGGCGACGACCCGGGCACCGGCCCGATGCGCGATCCGCGCCTGCCACCAGGCGGCCAGCGCACGAACCGCGACCGCCACCGCCAGCAGCACCAGTTCGGTATGCCAGGCGGCCACGGTCCGCTGTCCCGGGTCGGTGATGACACCGGCCAGCACCCGCCCCAGCAGGACCGCCGCGGCCACGATGGCGACCGTGGTCAGCAGCGACAGGCCGACGCTGAGCACCAGATAACTCCGGGCCGAGCGTGCGTACCGCCACAGGCGTGGGTCCACGGGCGGGCGGGCCATCAGGGGTCACTCCTCGTTTGCGACACGGGGGGAAAGTCCGATTCCGGCTGGGATGTGCTCGACACTAATGCGTTTGCGGAACACCCAGTACGTCCAGGCCTGGTAACCGAGGACCACCGGCGTGACGGCCAGTGCCGCCCAGCTCATCACCTTCAACGTGTACGGGGTGGACGAGGCGTTGTCGACCGTGAGGTTGTACGCGGGGTCGATGGTGGAGGGCAGAACATCGGGGAACAGCGCGCCGAACAGCAGTGCGGAGGCAGCGAGAACGGTGAGCGCGGTACCGGTGAACGCCCAGCCGTCGCGGCCGGCGAACAGTGCCCCGGCTCCGCCGAGCAGCCCGAACACCGCGAGCGCCAGCAGGATCCAGGTCCAGTCCGCCCCGTAGGCGAGTTGGGTCCAGAGACCGAAACCGCCGACCACGGCGGCCGTGGGCACCAGGAGCAGCCGGGCGGTGCGCACTGCGTCGCTGCGCACCTCGCCCGCGGTTTTGAGCGCCAGGAACACAGCGCCGTGGAGGGCGAACAGCAATCCGGTGGTGAGCGCACCCAGTAGCGCGTACGGACTGAACAGACCCGCCATTACGCCGGTGAACTGTTTATCGGCATCCAGCGGTACGCCGCGCACGATATTGGCGAAAACCCAGCCCCATGCCAGTGCAGGTACCCAGGACCCGATACCGATACCGAGGTCGCAACGCGCCCGCCAGCGCGGATCGTCGATCTTGCCGCGGTATTCGATCGCGCAGATCCGCAGGATCAACGCCACCAGCAACAGCAGCAACGGAAGGTAGAAACCCGAGAACATGCTCGCGTACCACTCCGGGAACGCGGCGAACAATGCGCCGCCGGCGGTGATCAGCCAGACCTCGTTGCCGTCCCAGACCGGCCCGATGGTGTTGAGCACCACCCGCCGCCGGGTATCGGATCCTTTACCGAGTATCGGCATGAGCATCCCGACCCCGAAATCGAAGCCCTCGAGCACGAAGTACCCGGTGAAGAGTACCCCGATCAGTACGAACCAGAATTCCTGCAGTTCCATCCCCGGCTCCTAGTAGGCGAACGAAAGCTGCTCGGTAGCAGGCTTTTCCGAATCCGGCGCACCGTCGGGCGCTGCCTCGGGCGGCCGTTCCGGACCTTCCCGCACATAGCGGCGCATGAGGTAGAACCACACGACGGCCAGTAGCCCGTAGACCACGGTGAAGGTGATCAGCGAGATCCACACCGTCGCGGCCGCGTGGTCGGAGACCCCGTCCTGGACCATGAGCCGCAGATCCTGGTCGCCGGTCGGGTTGGGTACCACCACCCAGGGTTGCCGGCCCATCTCGGTGAACACCCACCCGGCCGCATTGGCCAGGAACGGGGTCGGAATGGCGAGCAGGCTCAACCACGAGTACCAGCGCTGATCGGGTACGCGGCCGCGGCGGGTCATCCAGAAGCCGGCGAATACCAGCAGGGCCGAGCCGGCGGCGAGGCCGATCATGGCGCGGAACGACCAGTAGGTGACGAACAGGTTGGGCCGGTAGTCGCCGGGTCCGAATTTCTCGTTGTAGGCCTGCTGCAGATCGACGACGCCCTCGAGTTCCACGCCGCTGAAGGACCCTTCGGCCAGCCAGGGCAGGACGTAGGGCACCTCGAGCACATGGGTGACGCTGTCGCAGTTGTTGTGGGTGCCGACGGTGAGGATGGAGAATTTCGGGTCGAGGGCGGTATGGCACAGCGATTCCGCCGACGCCATCTTCATGGGCTGCTGTTCGAACATCAGCTTGCCCTGGACGTCGCCGGTGTAGACCAGGGCGGCCCCGGAGACCACCGCGATCAGCAGCGAGACGCGCGCCGCCGGACGCCACATGGTGCGCGCCTCGGCCAGTTTGCCCGCATCCCCGCTGCGCGCGTTGCGCACCATCCACCAGCCGGCGATCCCGGCCACGAAGGTGGCGGCGGTGAGGAACGAGCCCGCCACCACGTGCGGGAACGCGGCCAGCGCCGTGTTGTTGGTGAGCAGTTCGACGATGCTGGTCAGTTCGGCGCGGCCCGTTTCCGGGTTGTACCTGGCGCCGACCGGATGCTGCATGAACGAGTTGGCGGCGATGATGAAGTACGCGGAGGCGTTGACGCCGATCGCCACCATCCAGATGGTGGCCAGATGCACGAGTTTCGGTAGCCGGGACCAGCCGAATATCCACAGCCCGATGAAGGTGGATTCCATGAAGAAGGCCACCAGCCCCTCGAGGGCCAAGGGTGCTCCGAATACGTCCCCGACGAAACGCGAGTATTCGCTCCAGTTCATCCCGAACTGGAATTCCTGCACGATCCCGGTGGCGACCCCGAGCGCGAAGTTGATCAGGAACAGTTTCCCGAAGAATTTGGTCAGTCGATACCAGTGGTCTTTACCGGTGATCACCCAGGCGGTCTGCATCCCGGCAACCAGGGGCGCCAGTCCGATTGTCAGCGGAACGAACAAGAAGTGGTAGACGGTCGTGATGCCGAACTGCCATCGCGAGACATCCAGGGCGTCCACACGAGCCTCCTTGTACTACGACGTGTCGTAGTACAAGATTACGCGCCGGTACGGCCGGATCAATGTGTCCACCGACACCAAATCACCGACAATTCCGCAACAACTCACATCAGCGTGGTGACCTGGCCTTCACCACTCACCAGTCCGCGATCGTCCCGGCCCGCTCGATTCCCCGATCCACCATCTCGACGATCTCGGCCGCCGAATCCGTGGCCGACAGCCGCACCCCGTCCAGCGAATTGACCCGTGCCGCCAGCGTCACACTGCTGAGCATCCATATGCTGTCGCAATCGAACAGATCGGCACTGAACAGCGGCTCGTAACGGCAGTCGTAACCGTTGCGCTCCGCTTCCGCGTACAGCGCCCGCTGGGTTATCCCCGGCAGCACCCCGTGCTTCGCCGGCGGAGTGATGAGCTGCTTGTCCCGCACGATCACCACGGTCGAACGCGGCCCCTCGAGGACCCGGTGCTCGGTACTGGTGAAGATGACATCGTCGGCGCCCATCCGCGCGGCGAACCGCAGCGCGGCCATATTCGTTGCGTAGGAAAGGGTTTTCGCGCCGAGCAGCTGCCAGGGCGCGGCCTGCGCGAGATCTATCGAGATACCGCGGGCCAATGTCACCACCGCGACACCCTCGGTCCTGGCCGCGGCGACCCGTTCGGGTACCCCCGTGACCATGACGTAGGTCGTCGGAACCGGAACAGCCTCGGACAGTTCGCCCGAGCGCACCGCCGATGTGGGGCCGCCCAGCGCGCTCTCCCGGCCGCGGGTCAGCACCAGCCGCATAACCCCTTCCGCCTCGGTTCCCCATTCCTTGGCCGCGGTCTCCATCGCTTCCCGCCAGCGCGCGAGATCGGGTTCGGGTAGATCGAGGGCCTGCGCGGAACGACGCAATCTGGCCAGATGGAAATCGAGCGCGCATACCGTGCCACCGCGGACCAGCGCCGTCTCGAAAATTCCGTCACCGCGCAACGCGCCGAGATCATCGGCATACAACAACGGCTGGTCCGCGTCACGGACCTCACCGTCGAGTGTTACAAGTACTCGATCCACCATGCGCATGAGACTAGGCGAGAATTATTGGCGCCGCCTTCGGCAGCGCCGGTTTCGGCCCCCTCGGTCCCTGCGTTCAGCGCTCGACACTCGCGGCTGCGCCGCATCGCATCGAGCGCTGAACGCAGGGACGGGCCAAAACCTCTCAGGGCCTCGCTGAACTCGGCACCACCGCTGGGCGCGTTCGGTCCGGGTTTCGAGAATTCCTGGTCGGTGGCGCAACAGGGGTTTACGGCGCTCGTTAAAGTCTGATCATGGCTCGACGGACGGAGATCGACCCGGCCGAGGTGCGCTCGGCAGTGACCGCGGTACGCGAATGGCTACTCGACGAAAACTCGCCGGCCCCCGCCCGTAGCGAACTGGCCGCCGCGGTCCGCGGTACCGCCCGCGCGCTGGCCGCCGCGGCACCGGGGCATTCGGTCGAGGTCCGGGTTCCGCCGTTCGTCGCGGTCCAATGCGTGGAAGGCCCGCGCCACACCCGCGGCAACCCGCCCAATATCGTGGAAACCGATCCGCGCACCTGGCTGTTGCTGGCGACCGGGCTCCTGGATTTCCCGGACGCCGTGGCCGCGGGCAAGGTCGACGCCTCCGGCAACCGTGCCCCGGAAATCGCCCGCCGGCTGCCGCTGGTGCCGCTGCACCCGGACCGGGACCGGCCCGAAACCCCTGGTTGACACCCCGGCCGTGCGCGCCGGCGGGTTTTGCTCCTAGAGTGGAGCCGTGTCCGTGGTCTCCGCACCCAGCCCTGTCCTCGCTGTACCGGGAGCGGTAGCCGCTGTGCCCGGCTCCCCGGATGCTGCGGTCCCCTGGCATTACGGCGACCCACTCGGCGAACAGCGTGCCGCGAACGAACGGCTGGCGGTCGTGGACCGGTCGCATCGTTTCGTCTTCTCCATCACCGGCGCCGAGCGGTTGACCTGGCTGCATACCGTCACCAGCCAGCACATCGCCGAATTGGCCGACGGACGTAGCGCAGAAAACCTGGACCTGGACCTCAACGGCCGGGTGCAGCATCATTTCGTCCTCACCGATCTCGCCGGCACGGTGTGGATCGATACCGAGGCCGAACGCGGCCCGGCCCTGCTGGACTTCCTCGGCAAGATGGTTTTCTGGGCCGATGCCAAACCTCAGGAGGAGCCGGATTACGCCGTGCTGAGCCTGCTCGGCCCGCTCGCGCACACCGCGACGGCCGCCCTGGGCGTGGACCGGTTACCCGAGACATATGAGGCGCTGCCGCTTCCGGGGGGCGGCTTCCTGCGCCGGATGCCCTGGCCCACCGGAGATTCCTTCGATCTCGTGGTCCCCCGGGACCAGCTGATGACGCACTGGAACGCGCTCACCGCCGCCGGTGCGCAACCGGCCGGTTCCTGGGCCTACGAGGCCCTGCGAGTCGCCGCCGCCCGTCCCAGAATCGGTGTGGACACCGACGACCGCACCATCCCGCACGAGGTGAACTGGATCGGCGCGCCCGAGGAGTACGGTGCCGTGCATCTCGAGAAAGGCTGCTACCGCGGCCAGGAAACCGTGGCCCGCGTCCACAATCTGGGTAAGCCGCCGCGGCGGCTGGTCCTGCTGCATCTCGACGGTTCCGCCGACGAACGCCCCGCCCCCGGCGATCCGATCACCGCGGGCGGCCGGGCTGTCGGTGTACTCGGCACGGTGATCGATCACTACGAACTCGGCCCCATCGCGCTCGCGCTGATCAAACGGAACATCCCGGTCGATGCCCAGCTCACCGTGGGCGATACCGCCGCGGCCATCGATCCCGATTCGGTGGTCGCCGACGACAGTCCCCAGCCCGGCCGCCAGGCCATCGAACGGCTGCGCGGGCGCTGACCCGCCGCGTATCGAGCACAACGATCCGAGAGGAGCGCGGATGCGGGTTGGGCACACCGGCCGGGTACTGGCCGTCTGCGTTGTCCACGCCGAGCTGACGGTGCCGGGCCGGGTCGGGCGCAGCGCGATCGACAAACGCCCCGTCACCGGGCGGGTCCGGGCGCAGCGCCTGGGCCTCGACGGCGACCACGTCTGCAATACGCGAGACCACGGCGGCGTACACCAGGCCGTCTACGGTTACGCCGACGAGGACGCGGCGAACTGGTCCGCCGAACTCGGCCGAGAACTGCCCGTCGGCTGGTTCGGGGAGAACCTGCGGATCGCCGGGCTGGCGCTCAGCGACGCCGTCATCGGCACGCGCTGCACCGTCGGCGAGGCGGTATTCGAGGTCAGCGGACCGCGCGTCCCCTGCGCCACCTTCGGGCATTGGGCCGGTGAGCCGCAGTGGGTGCGCCGCTTCACGCACCGGGCGAATACCGGCTGCTACTTCCGGGTGCTCACCGAGGGCAGTGTCGGCGCCGGTGACGAGATGGAGATCGTGCACGTCCCCGAGCACGGCGTCACCGTCCGCGATGTCTTCACCGGCGCGGACCCACAGCGGCTGGAACTGCTGCTCGCCGCCGAACCCACGGTCTCCGATATCGTCCGCGCCCAGATCGCCCGCCACACGAAACGTCGCGGCGCCGCCGGCCCCGCGGCGGACTCGGTCACCGGCCGGTCCGCAGCGATCGCGACCGCCACTCCGGAGGCGGCCACGTCCGCTCCCGCCCTTCCGCCCGGAGAAGCCGAGGCGACAGCATGAACGGACCAGGCCCGTCGGCGGCAGCGCGGGTGTCCCCCGAACGCGGCGGCCGATCACTGTCGGAGGACAACGCATGAGCGTCGATCTGGTGGAAGTGGTGCGGTCCGGGTTCCGCGAATGCGTGCACCGCGGTTCGGTGGTGATCGTCGGACCGGACGGCGAACCGACGTTCGAGACCGGTTCGGTGCACGTTCCGATTTATCCGCGCTCCACCAACAAACCGCTGCAGGCGCTCACCCTGCTGAAACTCGGCTTCGACCCGGTCGACGAGGACGAGCTCGCCATCGCCGGCGCCTCGCATACCGGCGAGCCGGAACATATCCGGCTGGTCGAACGTCTCCTGGACCGCTACGGCTTCGCCGAGGACGATCTGGCCTGCCCGCCCGATCTGCCGATGGACGAGAAGGCCCGCGCCGGAGTGATCCACCGCGGTGATGGTCCCGCAAAACGGTTCATGAACTGTTCCGGTAAACACGCCGCCATGCTGGCGACCTGTGCGCTGAACGGCTGGCCGACCACGGGCTACACCGACCCCGGCCATCCCTTGCAGCAGGCGGTCGCGGCGCAGGTGATCGCGGTCACCGGTGAACCGGAAACCGATCTCGGGATCGATGGGTGCGGCCTGCCCATCGTCCCGGTCGCGCTGGTCAACCTCGCACGGGCGTTCGCGACACTGATCACTTCCGCTCCGGGTACGCCGGAACGCCGGATCGCGGATGTTCTGCGCGACCGGCCGTGGGTGATTTCGGGCACCAATGGGTCCGACCTATTGGCCATGCGCGCGGTGCCCGGACTGGTCTGCAAGATCGGCGCCGACGGTGTGCACGCGGGCGCTTTGCCGGATGGCAGCGCCTTCGCCTACAAGATCGACGACGGCGCCGACCGGGCGAGAATCCCGCTGACCATGGCAATTCTGCAGCGCATGGGGGTGGCGTGGTCGGCTGAACTGGCGGAGCTCGCCGCACCCCCGGTATTCGGGGGAGGCAACCGGGTGGGTGTGATACGTGCCATACCCGAGGCGATACCGACTAGCGGCTGAGCGGCGAAACATCGGCAAACCGGTCGGTCGATACACCGGATAGCCGACTCATGGAGGCGCAACGGCCGGACACGCGCTAAAGTGTCTGTCAGGAAGATATTAATTCGAACGGGGCCGCCACCAATCCCCAGGCCGCCCCGCTGTGACGCGAGGGGGTCAGCCATGGGCCGTGGCCGGGCTAAGGCAAAGCAGACCAAGGTCGCTCGCGAGCTGAAGTACAGCTCGCCGACGACCGACTTCTCGAGCCTTCAGCGCGAGCTTTCCGGTAGTGACAACGCCCGCCGTGGTGGAGTCCTGTCGGATGAGCACGACGCGGACGACTCCTTGTCCAAATGGGACGAGGACGACAACTACGACGACTGGCGCCGCTGATCAGGTAAACCGTTCGGGGGGAGGCCGATAGGCCTCCCCCTTGGCCGTTGACGCCGGTTCGCGCCGTTCCCCGCCGGGTTTCCGGGCGGTGGATGACGTGAACCGGCGAGTCGGTCCGAACGGTACCTGCCGGCAGCGCCGAATCGGAACAACGTGTGAGCAGGCGACCCGCACCAACGGGTCGCCAGTTCATACTCCCCAACGTCGGGCCGATGGCTCGCAGACGAAGGATCGCTTCGTCCGCACATCGATAGCCGCACTGTTCGACGGCCCATCGGTTCACGTTACGGTCGAGCGGTGCTGCTCACGCGGCTATGGGGTCCGTCGTCTCGTTTCCCGGGCAACCCGGTTTGCCGGCCGGGCGACTACACCCGCCGGGGCCACCCGCGTACCGGTGCCTATCTCGATCACCGCGCCCGGACAGTCGGGCACGATACGAGCGCGGCGGAAAGATCCCAGGCGCGGTCGCCCGGCATCTGCGGATCGGCCCGGCCGGCCTACTTACCGCTTACCGCGGGCCGGGCCGGGCGCCGAGACCACAACCCGGCCGCGCATGAACCGCCGGTGCCGCCCGATCGTTCCCACAATCGCGGCGGCCGCCGCCGCGAACGCAGGGAACACATGCTCAGACCCGGGCTACCGGATCGACTCAGAAACGGGGATGGTCGCCCAGGAGGACCGTACGCGGTGCATCGGCGTCCTTGGCTTTCTTCACCGTACCCAGTGTCCAGCATTCGATATGGCGTGCGGTGAGCACGGCCAGCGCCCGGTCGACGTCCTCGGGGGCCACCACGGCCACCATTCCGACGCCCATGTTGAACGTCTTCTCCATCTCGGCCCGGTCCACGCGGCCCCGTTGCGCGATCATCTTGAACACCGGTGCCGGGCTCCACGATCCGCGGTCCAGTTCGGCCACCAGCCCGGCCGGCAGTACCCGCGCCAGGTTGGCCGCCAGGCCACCGCCGGTGATATGCGCGAAGGTGCGGACATCGGTCTCGGCGATCAGCGCCAGGCAGTCCTTGGCGTAGATCCGGGTCGGTTCCAGCAGTTCCTCACCGAGGGTGCGGCCGAACTCTTCCACATGCCCGCTCAACGCCATCCGGTCGATCTCCAGCAGCACCTTGCGTGCCAGGCTGTAGCCGTTGGAATGCAGACCGGACGATCCCATGGCGATCACCACATCGCCGGGGCGTACCCGGTCCGGGCCGAGGAGTTCATCGGCCTCCACCACACCGACGCCGGTGGCCGACAGATCGTAATCCTGGGCGCCCATCATCCCCGGGTGTTCGGCGGTTTCCCCGCCCAGCAACGCGCACCCGGCGCGCACACACCCCTCGGCGATACCGGAGACCAATTCGGCGACCCGTTCCGGCACCACCTTGCCGACCGCGATGTAATCCTGCAGGAACAGTGGTTCGGCACCGCACACCACCAGATCGTCGACGACCATGGCCACCAGATCCAGGCCGACGGTGTCGTGCTTGTCCATCGCCTGCGCGACCGCAATCTTGGTGCCCACACCGTCGGTGGAGGAGGCGAGCAGAGGCTCCCGATAGTTCTTCTTCAGCGCGAACAGCCCGGCGAAACCACCCAGCCCGCCCTGTACCTCGGGGCGGGTGGCCTTACGCGCCAGCGGCGCGAACAACTCGACGGCCCGGTCACCCGCCTCGATATCCACGCCGGCTTCGGCATAGGAGGCACCGGCACCGGTAGCGTTCTGCTCAGTCATTGTCGGGGGAAGCTCCAAACCGAATCCGCGGATAATTGCCTGGTCTGAGTCTATGGCGCGGCTCCGGCGCGCGGGGTGCTACCCCTAGGTTTGCGTGCGGGCCGAACCCAGGCACCGCCGGAGACGGCCGGCGACCGGGCCGTGCTACGGCCGGCTGAGGGCGCTGGCGTTGGCGTTCTCGGTGAGCAGGCCCGGGGAGCGGCCGCCGAATTCCAGGAGGTTCTTGCCGATGGAGGCTTCGGTGGGCAACGGGATCGGGTAGTGGCCGTCGAAACATGCGGCACACAGCCGGGAACTGGGCTGTTCGGTGGCGGCGATCATGCCGTCGAGCGAGATGTAGCCCAGGGTGTCGGCGCCGATGGACCGGCGTACGCCCTCGACCATTTCGTGCAGCGCCGCCGGGTCGGCGGGGGTACCGGCGGGGCCGTCCGGGTCGGTACCCGCGTTGTTGGCGACCAGTTCCGCACGGGAGGCGAAATCGATTCCGTAGAAACACGGCCACTTGACCGGTGGCGAAGCGATCCGGACATGAATCTCGAGGGCGCCCGCTTCGCGCAGCATCCGGATCAGGGCACGCTGGGTGTTACCGCGGACGATGGAATCGTCGACCACGATCAGCCGCTTACCCCGGATCACCTCACGCAAGGGGTTGAGTTTCAACCGGATTCCGAGTTGCCGGATGGTCTGGCTGGGCTGGATGAAGGTGCGGCCGACGTAGGCGTTCTTCATCAGGCCCTGCCCGTAGGGCACACCGGAGCCCTGGGCGTAGCCCACCGCGGCCGGTGTACCGGATTCCGGGACGGGAATCACCAGGTCGGCGTCGACGGGGTGTTCACCGGCGAGGCGGCGGCCGATCTCGACCCGCGTCGCATGGACGGAACGCCCGGCTATAGCACTGTCCGGACGGGCCAGGTACACGTATTCGAATACGCACCCCTTGGGTTCGGGGTTGGCGAAACGCAGCGACCGCACGCCGTCGGCGTCGATGGCCAGCAGTTCCCCGGGCTCGATCTCGCGGACGAAGGAAGCGCCCACGATATCGAGGGCGGCGGTTTCGCTGGCGACGACCCAGCCCCGGTCCAGCCGGCCGAGGACCAGCGGACGCACGCCGTGCGGGTCGCGGGCGGCGTAGAGGGTGTGCTCGTCCATGAAGGTCAGGCAGAACGCGCCGCGCACGGTGGGCAGCAACTCCATCGCGGCCTGCTCGATACTCGAATCGGCGGCGGCATGGGCCAGCAGGGCGGTCATCACATCGGAATCGGAGGTGGCCGAGACGGCGCCGGGACGACCGGGGCCGCCGACCAGGCCGAGTTCACGCGCCCGGTCGGCCAATTCGGCAGTGTTGACCAGGTTGCCGTTGTGGCCGAGCGCGAGCCCGGAGCCGACGGCGGTGGTCCGGAAGATCGGCTGTGCGTTCTCCCAGGTGGTGGCGCCGGTGGTCGAATACCGGCAGTGGCCGACAGCGACATGGCCGGGCATGGCGGCGAGGGTTTGCTCGTCGAAAACCTGGCTCACCAGGCCGAGATCTTTGAAGACCAGCACCTGCGACCCGTCGGAGACCGCGATACCCGCCGCCTCCTGACCGCGGTGCTGCAACGCATACAGGCCGTAGTAGGTGAGTTTGGCCACGTCCTCCCCCGGAGCCCAGACTCCGAAGACTCCGCATTCCTCACGAGGCGGGTTCTCCGTCTCCTCGGTTGCGGTGGGATTGCTGAGGGCCGATCGGTCGGCGAGGGTCACCGTGCGCTCCCTGGTCGGGCGGGTGTGGGGGGCAACCGACATTCTACGGGTGCATGTCCCGGAAGCGGCATCGGATCAGCACCTCGACAGCAAGCGCGGTCGGACCGGTCGAATCGCGATCCCAGCAACTTCGCCACGCGCGCGGGCAACCCCGAGCCGGCAAACCGCCACACTCGATCAACCTGCCCTTCACCTGCATGAACAGTGGGGTCCGGCCGCGCGTTCCGTCACGATATGCCTGCCGGAGCATCCCGTCCGCGGCACCTGCCAGGGCCGCGGCCCATAAGCCTCGTGGACGGCCGGGCGCAACGTGGGCGATATCACCCGGCGTAGCACTTCTGGCGCAACCCGGCCCGCGAGTCAGCGAACGCGGCCGAGCAGCCGGCCACCGGGTGGCAGATAACTGCCCATTTCGGCCTCGAGATCCGCGGCCGCGGCCGCCAGTTCCGCCTGGCCGAGCCGCGCGGCGACAACGGTGGGCTCGCCTGCCGCCACGCGCCGGTTCCAGGGCGGCGAGAATTCGAGGTCCAGGCCGATCCGCAATTCCACCGCACCGGCGGCGGACAGGGCGGTGAAGCTCAGATTGGGTTCGGTGAACTCGAGCCGCGCGGGCTCCGGTAGCGGGTCGCCGGGTTCGGCGGCGGCGATACGCCGTAGCCATTCGGCCAGTTCGACCGCATCGTCGAGGGTCAATGCCTGCCAGCGGAAGGACCAGTTCCCCTCGGGGCAGTTCGCGGTTCCGGCGATTATCAGCCAGCTGTACCTGATTCGCGGATCGATATGGTCCGGAAACTGATATCCGGCAACCGTGAGCTCCACACCGTATCCGTCGCTGTCGATCAACCTCACCGGCGAAGTGTGTCACTTTCGCGACGGCCGCGCCCGCCGGAAACGGATGAAACCGGCGCCACGCGAACGGAGTCGAGCCGGGCGAACACGGCACCGCCCGCATTCACCGCCCAATGCAGCAGGGCGGGCGCGGTGGCGCTGCCCGTCCACCGGCGCAACATGCCGAACACCGCCCCGGCGGCGCCGGTGAAAATCACTGTGCCGAGCACGCTGTCGCCCGCGGTGCGGGCGGGATGGATATGCCACAGTCCGAACGCCGCGCTGCCCGAGACGATGCCGGCAAGCGTTCCTAATTCCCTGTCCAGCAACGGGTCCAGGGTGGCGCGGAAGATCAGTTCTTCGGTGTAGGCGGTGCCGAGCGGGATATGCACCGCGACCCACTCCACAGTGCTCACATCCGCCGCGCGGTCTCCCGGCCCGGACAGCGAGCGGCGCACGGCAGGTACCGCGAACGCCACCGCGTACCCGGCCGCAACCAGCGCGGCGCAGCCGATCCCGACACCGGCTCCGCGCGCGGAGAACCAGTTCGGGCGGCTGCGCAACGCAATTGCGTATCCGGTCGCCGCGAGGGCACCGGCAGCGGTCCGGCCGCGGCGATCCAGCCCGAGCCGCGGCAGCAGCCAGTTGTTCCACAGCAGCGGCGCGGCCAGTGCGGCGACGACCCGGATTCTCATTTCAGCTCGCGCTCGTAGGCCTCGTATGCCTCGATCTCGAGCCTGACCCGTTCGGCCAGTTCGGGGTTCCAGCCGGGCGGGCGAGCGACCGCGGCCCAGGCGTCCATGACGAGGCTCCCGTATCGGTGTCCGTGCCCGTCCCGGACACCCTGGGCGTTCGTGAGGTCCGCGGAGACCTGCCAGAACGTGACCAGCGGCGCCCAGCGCATCCGCGGGGAGACATCCACGCCGCGCGGCTCGGACAGCCAGTCCGGCCGGCTGAAGAGGAGATCCGTCGACCACCAGACGATCGGGTCGGAGGCATGTTGCAGATAGGCAATCCGCGGGGCCCGCCATTCCGGGCCGGGGCGGGCGAGATCGGCGGCGTCGGTGGCGAACCGGATCACCAGCCCGTCGGCGTACACCGGCCGCGTCTCCGGGGAGCCCGGGTCGCGGCGGCTGACGAATTGCTGCCACAGCCGGTTGGAGTTGGGCGGGCCGACCCAGAGCGCGCCGTCGACCTTCGCACGCAGATCGGCCAGTCCGTCGAACGCGGCCTCCGACCCTTGCGAACCGAGACTTTCCCCGTACACCAGCAGTTTCGGCCGGTCTTCGGGCGCGCGGGTGCGGGTCCGTTCGTATACCGCGTCGAACAGTTCGCGGCCGGCGGCGGCAGCCTTGCCGCGGTCGGCCAGGAAGGACAGTGCGCTGGGCAGATACGAGTACTGGGTGGCCACGATGGCGGTATCGCCGCCGTACATGTACTCGATCGCGTTGGCCGCCATGGAATTGACCCAGCCCGTGCCGGTGGTGGTGACCACGACCAGCGCCTCGCGATCGAAGGCACCGGTTCGTTCCAGTTCGGCGACGGCGAGTTCGGCCTGGGTCTGCTCGGTATCGGCGACAGACTCGAGCCCTATATAGGCGCGGATCGGTTCGCGGGCCGGGCGGCCGGTGACCCAGGAGATCCGTTCCGCGCTCGGACCGTGCGAAACGAACCAGCGGCCCTCGAAGCCGAGGGTGTCCCACGCCGCCAGCGAATCCGGGCTGCCGGACCGTTCCGGCAGCTGTGGTGGGCTCGCATACTCGGAGGTGGTGTCGTTACGAACGCTGAACGCGGAATTGGCGACGGCGAAGAAAGCGCGGGTGGCCACACCGTTGAACAGGGTCACCACCAGCAGGACCAGCACCAGCGCCCCGGCCGAGGGCGCCAGCTCCCGCGGTATCCGCACCCAGCGGTTCAACTGCCGGGCGAAGAAGAGGATGAGTTCGCGCACGGTGCGATACGCGGCGACGACGAGGATGCCGATGGCCAGGCTCAACCCGCCGGTCCGCAGATACGCCGGGGTCGTGGTGCCTTCCATCCCCATCAACGCCGCGATTTCCCGCTGCCAGTGCGCCGACTGGACGAGCATGTAGGCGGCCCCCAGCGCGGCGCTGAGCAGTACCGCGGACTTCAGCGCGTACCGAGTCCAGCGGGGCGGGGCGGGAATCCGGGCGAGCCGGGGCCGGATCCACAACCGGAACAGCCATTCCAGCAGACACCCCACGCCGTAGCCGATGGCCGCGTTGATTCCACTGATCAGACCCTGGAACATCCAGTCGCGCGGTAGCAGCGACGGCGTCACCGACAGCGCGAAGAACACCGTCGCGACCACCAGACCCACATAGTTCAGGTCGACGATCCGCTCGACTCGCTCGATCACCGCGATACAGCGCGACCGCAATCGGGTCACTGTGTCCGCGGTCTCCAGCACCTATCCAGTATGGCGGGCGGAACCGCTACCGGCGGGTGGCTCGGGTCACCCCCGGCGTGGCACGCCCGCCCCGGAATCAGGCGTGGCCGCCGAAAAGGGCCGGCAGCGTGCCCTCGTAGGCGGCGCGGAGTTCGGTCATCGGCACCGAGAACTGGCCCTGTACCTCGATCGAATCCGCGCCTTGGTCCACCACCCCGATCCGCACCCACGGCAGTTCGCGGGCGGTGCACATCCGGGTGAACCGGGTCTCTTCCGACCGCGGCACCGCGACCAGTACCCGGCCCGCCGATTCGGAGAACAGCGTGACGAACGGGTCGGCGTCCTCCGGCAGCAGGATGCGGCAGCCGGTTTCGCCGGCCAGCGCGGCCTCGACCACGGCCTGCGCCAGACCGCCCTCGGACAGATCGTGGGCGGCGCTGATCATGCCGTCACGCGAACCCGCGGTGAGCACCTCCGCCAGCAACTTCTCCCGGGCGAGATCCACCTGCGGCGGCAGCCCGCCCAGATGATCGTGCGCGACCTGCGCCCAGACCGAACCACCGAATTCGTCGCGGGTATCGCCGAGCAGGATCAGGGTCTCCCCCGGCTCCAGGCCGAGACCGGTCGGAATACGCCGGTGCACATCGTCGATCACACCGAGCACACCCACCACGGGGGTCGGCAGGATGGCGTTCTCGCCGGTCTGGTTGTAGAAGCTGACATTGCCGCCGGTCACCGGGATGCCGAGTTCGGCGCAGCCGTCGGCGAGCCCGCGCACGGCCTGCTGGAACTGCCACATCACGCCGGGATCCTCCGGCGACCCGAAATTCAGGCAGTTGGTGACGGCCTTCGGGGTGGCGCCGGTGGTGGCGACATTGCGGTACGCCTCGGCCAGCGCCAGTCGTGCGCCGGTGTAGGGGTCGAGCTTGGTGTAGTGACCGTTGGCGTCGGTGGCCAGCGCGATTCCGCGCCCGGTTGTCTCGTCCACCCGGATCACGCCGGCGTCGGCGTATTCGGCGAGGACGGTGTTACCGCGGACGTAGCGGTCGTACTGTTCGGTGATCCAGCGGCGGCTGCACAGCTGCGGGCTGGACACCATCTTCAGCAGGGTGTCGCGCAGTTCGTCGGCGGTTTTCGGCCGGGGCAGGTTGTCCGGGGTATCGGCGTTGAGGGCGTCCTGGGTGCCGGGACGCTGCACGGGGCGCTCGTATACCGGCCCCTCGTGCGCCACGGTGCGCGGCGGCACATCCACCACGGTCTCCCCGTGCCAGGTGACCTCGAGTCGCTCACCGTCGGTGACCTCACCGATCACCGTGGCCAGGACATCCCATTTGGCACAGACCGCCAGGAACGCCTCGACGTTCTCCGGCGTGACCACCGCGCACATCCGTTCCTGCGATTCGCTGGACAGGATTTCGGCCGGGGTCATATCGGCGGCCCGCAACGGGACCCGGTCCAGTTCGATCCGCATACCGCCGTCACCCGCGGCGGCCAGTTCGGAGGTCGCGCAGGACAGTCCGGCGCCGCCGAGATCCTGGATACCGACGACCAGTCCGGCATGGTACAGCTCGAGACAGCATTCGATGAGGACCTTCTCGGTGAAGGGGTCGCCGACCTGCACGCTCGGCAGCTTCTTGCGACCGGTGCCGGATTCGTCGCCGGAGAAGGTATCCGAGGCCAGTACCGAGACACCGCCGATACCGTCGAGACCGGTCCGCGCACCGAACAGGATGATCTTGTTACCGGCACCGGACGCGAACGCCAGATGCAGATCCTCCACCCGCATGGCACCCGCGCACAGCGCGTTCACCAGCGGATTGCCCTGATAGGAGGCGTCGAACACGGTCTCGCCGCCGATATTCGGCAGACCCAGCGAGTTGCCGTACCCGCCGATACCGCGCACCACACCGTCGACCACCCGGCGGGTATCCGCGGCATCCGCGGCGCCGAACCGCAGCTGATCCATGACCGCGATCGGCCGCGCCCCCATCGCCATGATGTCGCGGACGATCCCGCCGACACCGGTGGCCGCGCCCTGATACGGCTCGACATACGACGGATGGTTGTGGCTCTCCACCTTGAAGGTGACCGCCCAGCCGTCACCGATATCGACCACACCCGCGTTCTCACCGATACCCGCGAGCATCGAGGCGCGCATCTCCTCGGTGGTGGTTTGCCCGAAATAGCGCAGATGCACCTTCGAGGACTTGTAGGAGCAGTGCTCGCTCCACATCACCGAGTACATGGCCAGTTCGGCGTCGGTGGGCCGGCGACCCAGGATGTCCCGGATCCGGGCGTATTCGTCGTCCTTGAGGCCGAGCTCGGCGTACGGCTGCGGCGTATCCGGATGTGCGGCGGCGGTGGCGACCGTATCGACCTGCTCAGTCACGGGATTACCAGGATCCTTTCGTAGGTTGGCGCGCCGGCGCGCGCGGGCTCCGGTCCGCATCTCGCGTCCGCGCATTCCACGGCTGCTTTTTCGCGTCGACGCCGCGGGATATCGGACATACGGGTGGGGCCGGAACACAGGGCCTCGACGGCGGGGCCCCGACAGGTTTGATCCAGCACGAATCTTACGTTCACCTGCGCCGTGCACGTTCCCGACCCCATCGCCGCCGACACCCCGGCCACCGGGCCGTGACCGGCCGCTCTCGAAAACCACTGAAACGGCCGGGCTCAGCCGCGAACCAGCCCGTAGGGGCGGTCGGCGGTCCGCCGGGGTCAGTCCCGGGGCGCGAGGAAGGCGGCCAGCGCAGCAGCGTAGGCGCTGATATCGGCGGCGCCCATCATCTCGCGTGCGGAATGCATCGCCAGCTGCGGTGCGCCGATATCCACGGTCGGCATACCGGTGCGGGCAGCGGTCATGGGGCCGATGGTGGATCCACACGGCAGATCGGCCCGATGCACATACCGCTGCATGGGGACGCCCGCCTGCGCGCAGGCCAGCGCGAACGCACCCGCGCCGACCGCATCGGTCGCATAGCGCAGATTCTGGTTGACCTTGAGCACCGGTCCGCCGTTGATCGCGATCCCGTGTGCGGGTTCGTGGCGTTCCGGATAGTTCGGGTGGGTGGCATGGGCCATATCACCGGAGGCGCAGACCGACCCCGCCATCGCAGCCAGGAAATCGGCACGGCCACCGCCACGCGCGAGCACGATCCGTTCCAGGACCGTGGGCAGCAGCTCGGACTGGGCGCCGCGATCGGATTGGCTGCCTACTTCCTCGTGATCGAATACCGCGAGCACCGGAACCGCGCCGCCCGGACTGTCCACCGCCGTGCGGAACGCCTGCAGACCGGCGTAGCAGGTGCCCTGGTTGTCCAGTCGCGGTGCGCTGATCAGGTCCTGACCGGCGCCGATCACCCGGCTCGCCGCCAGGTCGTGGGTCATCAGCTCCCACCCGAGCACCGCCACCGGATCCACCCCCGCGGCTTCGGCCACATAATCCAGGAAGGACGCGGGTTCGCTACCCACACCCCAGATCGCGTTCACATGGCGCTGCGGGTCGAGCGTGACCCCGCGCCGGTCCTCGGAAAGATGAATGGCCAGCTGCGGGACGCGCAGGATCGGCTCGTCGATCCGCACCAGCCGCTCGGCCAGACCGTTGCCCTCACGCACACTGAGTCGCCCGGAAATACCCAGCTCCCGATCCAGCCACGAATTCAGCCAGGCCCCGCCGTACGGCTCCAGCCGCACCAGCTGCCATCCGGCCACCGACAGATCGGGGTGCTGTTTGACCCGCAGGTTGGGGCTGTCGGTATGCGCCCCGACCACCCGGAACGGACCGGACTGCGCGGGATCGGCCCAGGCAACCAGCGACCCACCGCGCACGATGTAGTACCGCCCGCCCGCACTGGGCCAGGGCTGCGTCTCGTCGAGACGAACGAACCCGTCGGCGTCCAACTGCTCGGCAATCGTCCGGCAGACATGAAACGGCGACGGCGAGGCGTCGATGAAGGCACACAAACCCGCGGCCGAAGCCGCAACAGCAGAACTCGGCATGAGACGACCCTATGTTGTGTCTTTCCGGGGCGCCTGCGGCGCCGCGGGTTCCGGCCCGGCGCCGCGCCTGTCAGGAACCGACGAGCACGTCCAGGGCGGACAGGAACAACCCCAGCCCGTCGTCGCTCGGACCGGTGAGCGCTTCGGTGGCGTGTTCCGGGTGCGGCATGAGCCCCACGATCCGCTTGTTCGCCGAGGCGATACCCGCGATCGAACGCTGTGAGCCGTTGGGGTTGTCGCCTTCGTAGCGGAACACCACCCGGCCTTCACCCTCGAGTTCGTCGAGTACCGACTGCGAGGCCTGGTAGCGGCCCTCCCCCGATTTCAGCGGAACCAGGATCTGGGCGCCGGGTTCGTAGCGGGAGGACCAGGCGGTATCGGTGGCCTCGACGCGCAGCCACTGGTCGCGGCAGATGAAATGCAGGCCCTCGTTGCGGGTGAGCGCACCCGGCAGCAGCCCGGCCTCGCACAGCACCTGGAAACCGTTACAGATACCGAGTACCGGCATACCTTTTCCGGCGGCCTCGATCACGGTGCCCATCACGGGGGCGAACCGGGCGATGGCACCGCAGCGCAGATAGTCGCCGTAGGAGAAACCACCGGGGACCACGACCGCGTCCACACCTTTGAGGTCGGCGTCGCCATGCCAGAGGTTCACGGCCTCGGCACCGGCCAGCCGGACGGCGCGGGCGGCGTCCACATCGTCGAGGGTGCCCGGGAAGGTGATGACCCCGATACGGGCGGTCACGAGACGCGCACCACCTTCCAGTCCTCGATCACGGTGTTGGCCAGCAGCGATTCCGCGATCGCCGCGATCTGGTCGTCGCTCATATCGTCGCCGACCTCGAGTTCGAACCGTTTGCCCTGCCGGACATCGGTGACGCCTTCGAATCCCAGGCGCGGTAGCGCGCCGGCTATGGCCTGCCCCTGCGGATCCAGGATCTCGGCCTTCGGCATCACCTCGACCACGACACGTGCCACGGGTTGCTCCTCACGAAAAGGGGTGAGCTGCGCCCGGCGCTGCAACGGGCCGGAACGCTGATGGGGTTACCTGAGCAGCCTAATTGCCGCGACTACCGGCGCTCGCGGCGGGTGAGGTGAACCAGCCGCGCGGTACTAGCCTGAGGGTATGCATGTAGCCCACTTCGGTCACTCCTGCGTACTCGTCGAACTGCACGGTAAGAAGGTTCTCTTCGATCCCGGCGCGTTCTCGCACGGTTTCGAGGGCCTCACCGGATTGGACGCCATCGCCGTCACCCATCAGCACGCCGACCATATCGATCCGAACCGGATCGAGGCGCTGATCTCCGCCAACCCCGGCGCCCGCCTGCTGTCGGACCCGCAGACCGCCGAGTTGCAGGAGGGTCCGTGGGAGGCGGTGCACGCGGGCAATGTGATCGAGCTCGGCGAGTTGCGGATCACCGGCGGCGGCGGCCGGCACGCGGTGATCCATCCCGAGCTCCCGGTCGTCGACAACACCGTGTTCCAGCTCGGCAGCACCGACAACCCCACCCGGTTCGTCCACCCGGGCGATTCGCTCTGGGTCCCCTCCACCCCCGTGGATGTGCTGGCGGTCCCCGCCGCGGCACCGTGGATGAAGATCAGCGAAGCTGTCGACTACCTGCGTTCGGTAGCGCCGCGGGTCGCGTTCCCGATCCACTACGGAATCATCGCCGAACCCGCCTGGGGCGTGTACTTCAGCCGCCTGGACGAAATGCGCAAGGCCGAAACAGAGTTCAAAACCCTACGCCCCGAAAACACCACCTCCTTCTGACCCGGCAACATCGCACCCCGCCCGCTCTCGGCGCAGCCCGAACCATCCCGATCCCCGACACCGACCACCCCCTCCCCACCTCTCCGGACGGTCCACCACCCCAGGGGTGGGGCCCGCCCCGGTCTGGAGCGCCCGCCGGGAGTGAAGAACCCGGGCCCCCACGGCCCCCCCCCACCCCCCCCACCCACCCCCCCCCCCCCCCAAACACCCCCCCCCCCCCAACCAACCCCCCCCCCGGGGGGGGCCCCCCCGGGGGGGGGCCCCCCCCGGGGGGGGGGCCCCCCCCCCCCCCCCGGCGGGAGTGAAGAACCGGGCCCGAAAGGGCCCCACCCTCGAGGCGCGGAGCGCCTCCAAAATCACAGCCCGCCCGTTCACGAATGGTCAACCCCGACCTCACAAGCCCCCGCCAAGGAACACCGACCCTCCGCTATCTCGATTCCCCGGGCGACGTACGCGACGGCAACACCGCCCGGAAAGACACCGGCAGGCCGCTCAGGTACCGCGCAAGCCGAGAACCACTCCCCAACCGGAACCCGGCCCCCCCCGGGTGGGCGGGGAAGGGGGGGGGGGGGGGGAGGGCCCGCGCCCCCCCGGGGCCCCCTGCCCCCGGGGGACCCCCACGCGCGGCCACCCCCGCCGGAATCGACCCGGGCTGGCCGCTCTGGAACCGCCCACGCCCTAACCAACCCCCCACCGGCACCCCGCCGCCCCCGTTACCGCCTACCGGGGGGGGGCGGAGTCTCAGGCCGCGCGCACCGCGGCGACGACTTCCCAGCGGTACACCTCACTGCGCGCCCCGTGATAAAGCGCGAGATCGACCGCATCCAGCATCGCCTGCCGCGGACCGGGCCGCCCCAACTGCGCAGCCGAGACCGCCAGCCGCAACACCCCGCCACGCCGAGCGGTCCGGGCCGCGCCGAGCACCAGGGCCCGGCACCACCACGGTTCGGCCCGGAAACCTTCGCCGATGCCGTAGACCCGCGCCTTCTGCACGGTATTGCGTTGCAGATCGTGAATACCGGTCAACCCCAGCGATACCCGGAACCCCAGTTCGGGCAGCGCCGCGACGGCGCCCGCCGAGACATCCCAGCGCGGAGCCGCGAACAGCCGGGTACGCAACCCCACCTGTTCCATCGCCCGGTCGGCTGCGGTGAGCCGCAGCAACGCCTCGTGCCGGGGCAGGGTCGCGAATTCGGCGCGACGCCGTTTGGTGGCGGCCTGGTCGTAACCGTGCAGTACGACGGCGTCCCCGCGCTCCCGGCGGCTGCGCAGCCAGATCTGTGTGGTGGAGTCGTCGGCCAGCCGGTATTTACCCTTCAGCCGGGGCGCCACCAGCAGCGACAACCGCACACCGCGCTGATCCATCTCCTCGGCGAACCCGATCGCCGCGTCTCGGGTGGACTCCCGGATCCCGGACACCGATACGAGTAGCTCAGCGTTCATGTACCAACGGTGGCAGCTTCAGGTGACGGCCGTATGCAATACCGATGACCTATACATGCAGGTCCGGTGACCAACCCGTGCAGCAGGCATGACCGCCGGGCGAACATCCGGACACGGTCCGGTAGCCGTCGCTCCGACGCGCGTACCGAGAGGAGCGCCGGCGTCGCGACCCCACATCTCTGCGAGGAGGAGAACGGTGTGCCGGGATGGCGAGCCGGTGCAACGGGCGCCGCCGGCTACCGGTCCCCGGCACCTACGGTGTCGAGTACCCAGGCGTATTCGAACGCGACCTCACGCCATTTCTCGTACCGTCCGCTGACCCCGCCGTGCCCCGCGCTCATCTCGGTTTTGAGCAGCAGCGGCGCATCACCGGTTTTGGTGGCGCGGAGTTTCGCGACCCATTTCGCCGGTTCCACGTACAGTACCCGGGTGTCGTTGATGCTGGTGATCGCGAGAATAGCCGGATAGTCCTGGGCCACCACGTTCTCGTAGGGCGAATACGATTTCATGTATTCGTAGACGTCCTTGTCCGCCAACGGGTTTCCCCATTCGTCCCATTCGATCACGGTCAGCGGGAGCGAGGGGTCGAGGATGGAGGTCAGCGGGTCGACGAACGGCACATTGGCCAGTACCCCTGCGAAGAGTTCCGGCGCCATATTCGCCACCGCACCCACCAGCAGGCCGCCCGCGCTGCCGCCGTCGGCGATCATCCGGTCCGCCGATGTGGTCGCGTTGTCCACGAGATGCCGTGCACAGTCGACGAAATCGGTGAATGTGTTCTTCTTGGTGAGGGTTTTGCCGTTCTCGTACCAGAGCCGGCCCATCTCACCGCCGCCGCGCACATGGGCGATGGCGAACACCATTCCGCGGTCGAGCAGCGATAGCCGCGAGACCGAGAATCCGGGGTCCATACTGGCCTCGTAGGAGCCGTACCCGTAGAGCAGCAACGGTTTCGGGCCGGTACTCAGGTCGGTATCGCGGCGGGCGACGATCGAGATCGGAATCCGGGTGCCGTCCGCGGCCTCGGCCCAATCACGGTGTTGTACATAGTCTCCGGCGTCGTAGCCGCCGAGCACGGGCTGCTCCTTGCGCAGCAGCAGTTCCCCGGTCTCCACCACATAGTCGAAAACCTGAGTCGGGGTGATGAACGAGGTCAACCCGACCCGCAGGGTGGGCTGATCCCATTCCGGGCAGGAGCCGAGCCCGGCACTGTAGAGCTCGAGATCGAATTCGATCTCGTGCAGCTCGCCGTAACCGTCCGGGCCCAGCGGCCATACCGCCACCCGCGGCAGCGCCTCGCGGCGGTAGCTGAGCACCAGCTGCCCGGCGAACGCGTCGATATCCTCGAGCCGCACATCGTCGCGGTGCCCGATGAGTGTGCGCAGTTGTGCGGGATCGTCGGCCGGGGCCTCGGCCAGGACGAAGTTCTCTGCCTTCACCCCGTCCACGACGTCGTTGTGCAGGATCAGGAACCGGTCCTGTCCCGCCACCACAGCGTGTTCGGCGGCGTACTCCACGCCCTCCCGCCGGGGCAGCAGCACCCGGAACTCGCCGGTCGGGTTATCCGATTCCAGCACCCAGCCCTCGGTGGTGATCTTGGAGCCCACCCAGATCATCAGGTACTTCTCGGACCGGGTGCCGCCGATACTCACCCAGTACCGCTCGTCCGGTTCGTGGAAGACCTTGACATCGGTGTCGGTGCCGCTGCCGAGCCGATGGCGCCAAACGGTATCGGGCCGCCACGATTCGTCGACCGTCTGATAGAAGACATGGCTGCCGTCGAGTGACCAGGTGGCGCCCGGCGCGGCCCGCTCGATCTCGTCGCCGAGCAGTTCGCCGGTGCGCAGATCCTTGAACCGCAGCGTGTAGCGCTCGTCGCCCGCCGTATCCACCGAGAAGGCCAGCAGGTTGCCGTCATGGCTCACCGAGAACGCGCCGAGGGCGAAGAAATCGTGCCCCTCGGCCAGCTCGTTGCTGTCCAGCAGCACCTGTTCGCCGGGGATCTCGGTATCGGCCTCGAGCTTCGGCGGGGTCCAGGCGTCGATACCGGCCGCGGCAGCGTCGATCGGGCAGCGGCACTGCACGCCGTACTGCTTCCCCTCGAAGCTGCGCGAGTAGTACCAGTACTCGCCCAGCCGGGTGGGTACCGACAGATCGGTTTCCTGGGTGCGGGATTTGATCTCGTCGAAGATCTTCTCCCGTAGCGGGGCCAGCTGCGCGGTCTGCGCCTCGGTGTAGGCGTTCTCGGCCTCCAGGTAGGCAATGACCTCCGGGTTGTCCTTGTCCCGCAGCCACTCGTATTCGTCGACGAAACGATCGCCGTGATGCACTCGCTCCTGCGGCACCGTCTTCGCCGTCGGCGCCGTCACCGCCTCGGTCATCGGACCACCAGTGTCAGCCATGGCACCACCGTAGCGGCCCGGCCCTATGCCCCGATCGCGCGGCCGACGACCGGCCAGGACGCCTTGAGGTGGTCGTTCCAATACGACCAGGAATGGGTGCCGACCGGGCTGTAATCGACCCGGATCGGCACACCGGCCGCCCGCGCCCGCCGCTCGAAGGCGATCACACAGGTATCGACCGCGAACTCGATCGGGCCGCCGAGCACGATGTTCTCCGGTAGCTGCGGTTTCAATTCGAGTTCGTGTGGCCCGGGCAGCCCCGTCCCGGTGGACAGGTACAGGGTTTTACCGCGCAACCGGTCGAGCATGAGCGCCGGATCGTGGGCCGCCCATGCCGGACTGCCGCCCGGGCCCCACATATTGTCGGGGTTGCCGCCACGGGTGATGATCGAGAACTGCACCGCGCCGGTGGCCATCCCCGTGTCCGGGCAGGCGCTGTACCCGGCGACCGTGGTGTACAGCGCCGGATGCCGGGCCGCGAGGATATAGGCGGCATGCCCGCCCATGGACAGGCCGCCGATCGCGTTCACCCCGTTACCGGAGAAATGGCCGTCGACGAGCGGCGGCAGTTCCTGCGTGAGGAAGGTTTCCCACTGGTAGTGGCCCAGTGCCGGATCTTCCCGCTGCCAATTCGTGTAGTAGCTGGCCTTCCCGCCGACCGGTAGCACCACGTTCACGTTCTTGCCCCGGAAGAAGGCCTCCGCATCGGTGGCATTGGTCCAGGTGCTCTGCCCGACCCCCGGGTCCAGCCCGTCGAGCAGGTAGTAGCTGGGCCGCGAACCGCCACCGGCCGGATGCAGCACCTGCACCTGCACGACCTGGTTCATCGCGGGGGAGGAGATGAACATCGCCGACCGGGTGGGGCTCAGTGCGTCGATTCCGACGACCTCGGCCGCTGCCGCCGGAGCCGGCCGGAGAACAGGAAGGCCGGCGACCGATCCGATCACCGCCAGCATGAGTACAGCTAATCGGAACAACCGCACGTCCACACCTCCGTATCCCCACCCAGAACTCGGCGTAGGCCAACTCTCACCATCATGCCCCGGCGATCATGTCGGCATTCAGCATTCGAACAGCAAACGTTCCAATAGTTATTGATACACGACCTTACGTGTCCCCGGACGCCCGTCCCCGTGAAACCGCTCCGGCAGTGGGAATCACGCCCGGCGCCGCTCCAGAGCGCCCCGGATGGAACCGGCGAGGTAGTCCAGGTCGGCGCGCGGCGGCGTCCGCGGACGCGCCCGCAGCCCGAACCCATCTCCGGGAGTCCGCGGGATAACGTGCAGATGGACGTGGAAAACCTCCTGGCCTGCGGTGACACCGTCGGCGAGGAAGAAGTTCACGCCGTCACACGCCACTTCGCTCGCCCGCAGCGCCGCCGCCAGCCGCTGCCCCACCTTGAACAACTTGCCCCCGATTTCCGGGTCCAGCTCACCGAGATTCCGGGCCGGCACCTTCGGAACGACCAGCAGATGCCCCGGTGTCAGCGGCCGGATATCCATGAAAGCGAGCACATCGTCGTCCTCGTATACCCGGCTGGCCGGCGCCCGCCCGGCGATGATGTCGGCGAAAATCGAATACGGATCCATAGCGCCACTATGTGCCCCGGCCCGAACGCCCGAGAACCGGACCCGGCCGTTCAGCATCCGGCACCGGCCGGCGCCCCGGATCCAGCCGGTGCAGCGGCCGTACGGTCGGCGACCGACCACTCCGATCGGGCCGGTTACCGGTCCGCGCTCCGAACGTTGATCTTTTCGGCCCGCAGTAGGCCCCGGCCTCCGGCCCTGTCGCGTATGCCTGGGCATCGCCGCCCGGGGGCGAGCGCCGCCGCCGGGCCGCCGGACTACCGATGCGCCTGAACTACACGATCGTGTGTGTGCCGTGGCAGGCCCTTCAGAGGATGGGTGCGGGCGTGTAACGGGCGGCCTCGGGATAGGCGTCGGTCAACTTCCCGACCTGGGCGACCACCTCGGCGACCTGCGCGTCGGCCGCGCCGATGAACGCCGACTTGTCCGCCAGTGCCGCGTCCAGTGCGGCACGATCCAGCGGGAGACGGTCGTCGGTCGCGAGGCGGTCCAGCAGATCGGGTTCGCGACCCTGTTCGCGCATTGCCAGCGCCACCGCGACCGCGTGTTCCTTGATCACCTCATGGGCCGCTTCCCGCCCGACCCCGGCGCGGACCGCTGCCATCAGGATGCGTGTGGTGGCCAGGAACGGCAGGTAGCGATCCAGTTCGCGGGCGACCACCGCCGGGTAGGCGCCGAATTCGGCGAGCACGGTCAGGAAGGTTTCGGTCATACCGTCGAGGGCGAAGAACGCGTCCGGCAGCGCGACCCGGCGCACCACCGAGCAGAACACATCGCCTTCGTTCCACTGCGCACCCGCGAGTTCGGCCGCCATCGACCCGTACCCGCGCAGCACCACCTGCAACCCGTTGACGCGTTCACAGGACCGGGTGTTCATCTTGTGCGGCATGGCCGAACTGCCCACCTGCCCGGGCTGGAAGCCCTCGGTGACCAGCTCGTGTCCCGCCATCAGCCGGATGGTGTGTGCCAGCGAGGACTGCGCGGCGCCGATCTGTACCAGCGCGGAGAGCACATCGTGATCCAGCGAACGCGGATAGATCTGGCCCACGCTGGTGAACACACTGGTGAAGCCGAGATGCCGCGCCACCTGCTGCTCCAGAGCGGCCAGTTTCGCGGCGTCACCGCCGAGCAGGTCCAGCATGTCCTGCGCGGTCCCCATCGGGCCCTTGATCCCGCGCAGCGGATAGCGCTCGATCAGTTCGCGCAGCCGGGTGAGTCCGATGAGCAGTTCGTCGGCGGCCGAGGCGAAACGTTTACCGAGGGTGGTGGCCTGCGCGGCGACATTGTGCGAACGGCCCGCCATCACCAGGGCCTGGTACTGGGCGGCGCGTTCGGCGAGCCGGGCGGCGACCGCGACCCCGTGCGCGTGGATATGTTCCAGCGACAGCCGGATCTGCAGCTGTTCGACGTTCTCGGTGAGATCGCGGCTGGTCATCCCCTTGTGTACGTGTTCGTGGCCGGCGAGGGCGTTGAATTCCTCGATCCGGGCCTTCACATCGTGACGGGTCACCCGCTCGCGTTCGGAGATCGACGCCAGGTCGACCTGTTCGACGACGCGCTCGTAGTCCGCGACCACTCCGGGCGGGACCTCGACACCCAGCTCGGACTGGGCGCGCAACACCTCCAGCCACAACCGCCGCTCGAGCACGATCTTGTGCTCGGGAGACCACAGATGCACCAGCTGCGGGCTGGCATAGCGGGTGGCGAGGACGTTGGGGATCAGGTCGGAGGTCACGTCCGGTCAGTCTAATGACCGGTACCGGTCCATCGGCTGGTGCGTCGCCGGAGCGACGATATCGATGACCTCCAGCAGCGCTCCGCGGGCCAGCCGCCGCGGTTGCGGGTCGGGTTCGCTCAGGGCGGCGACCGCCGCGCCGTCGACCACCGCGACCAGCCTGCGAAGTTGTTCGGGCCGCACGATCCGGTCGGATCGGCGCAGCACATCGGCAAGCAGCTCGTCGAGCTGCCCGCGTAGTCGGAGCTGGACCTCGCGTAGCTCGGGATGCCGCGCGGAGGCGACGGTGCGCTCGTAGCGGGCGATCAACCGGCCGCGCGCACCGTCGTCGACCCCGTCGGAGCCGATCAGCAGGTCGAGCACCAGATCGACGGTCGCCTCCGCGCCGCGGCGGCGGTGGGTCACTTCACCGACGCGCCGCCGCATCGCCTCGAGTTCGGCGTTACCGCTGAACTCCACGGCGCGTGCGATCAGATCCTCGAGCGATTCGAAGTAGTACGTCGTCGAAGCCAGCGGGAGTTCGGCGCGGGTCGCGACCGATCGGTGCCGCACCGCATCGAAACCGCCTTCGAGCAGTAGTTCGGCGGCCGCAGCCACCAGCGCCTGGCGACGCCGTTCACCTTTCGGAGTCGTCGCGGTTATCACCGTGCCATCGTGCCAGTCGTCATCAGTACATCCGTGCGAAATGAGGGAAAGGGGAAACAACCATCGATGTTTCTACCGCATCCTCGCAGTGATGGTGTCGTACTGTGCAAAGTTGT
This sequence comes from Nocardia carnea, assembly GCF_029868325.1. GTDB lineage: Bacteria > Actinomycetota > Actinomycetes > Mycobacteriales > Mycobacteriaceae > Nocardia > Nocardia carnea_C. The sequence goes on along the minus strand of NZ_JARWNW010000193.1, from coordinate 6,165 downwards.
TGCCGGGCAGAGAGATTGTGTCAAGCCCGCTGTTGCAGATAACTGCCCAGGCGGGTGAGCGCCGTTTCGATGTCTGCGGTGGCTCCGGCGAAGGAGAGGCGGACGGTCCGGTTCCCGTTCACGGTGTCGAAATCGAGGCCGGGCGCCAGCGCCACCCCGGTATGCGCCAGTACGTCCGCGCACCACGCCATCGAATCGTCGGTGAGGTGGCCGATATCGGCGTAGGCGTAGAAGGCGCCGTCGGCGGGGGCGAGATCGGTGATCCCGAGCACGGCCAGCCCGTCCAGCAGGATCCGGCGGTTGGTCGCGTACCGCCGCACATGGCCGTCCAGCTCGGCCCGGGACTCGGTGTCGAAGGCGTGCACCGCCGCGTACTGTGAGATCGCCGGCGGGCAGACGGTCATATTCGACGCCAGCCGTTGCAGCGCCGGCCGGATCACCGCGGGAGCCAGCATCCAGCCCAGTCGCCAGCCGGTCATCGAGAAGTACTTCGATACCGATCCGATCACCACCGCCGACCGGGAGGTCTCCCACGCCGAGGCGGTGCGCTCCCCGCCATAGGTGATGCCGTGATAGATCTCGTCGGAGATCAGCAGGGTGCCGTGCGCATCGCACCAGCGGGCCACCGCGGCGAGTTCGGCGGGTTCGATCATGGTGCCGGTCGGGTTGGCCGGGCTGGCCACGATCAACCCGCGCGGCGCTTCGGGCAGGCTGTCCAGCATCGCGACGGTGGGCTGGAACCGCGTTTCGGCGCGGCAGTCCAGTTCCACCACCCGGCAGCCCAGCGCTGTCAGCGTGTTGCGGTAGGCCGGATAGCCCGGCCGCGCGACCACCACCGTGTCGCCGGGGTCGAAGGCCGCCAGGAAGATCAGCGTGAAGGCCCCCGACGACCCGGTGGTGACCACGACATCGTCCGGATCGACCGGGTAACCGTAGGTGCGCCGGTGATGGTCCGCGATGGCCTCACGTAACTGCAAGATGCCGAAAGTCTCGGTGTAGCCGAATAATTCGGCATCGATCGCCGCCTTCGTGGCACGCAGCACCGGCGCCGGAGCCGGGGTGGAGGGCTGGCCCGCGGCCAGGCTCAGCACATCACCGTGCGTTCGGGCGCGTTCGGCGGCGGCTTTCCAGACATCCATCACGTAAAAAGGTGGAATGGTCGAGCGCCGAGATTCAGTGGACACCCGACCGACGGTAGAACACCGCTTCGGACGCTTCGACGGCTATGGTCTGCTCTGATGCTCGACAAGGCCAGCCGGCCGGCCGCCGGCCCGCCATCCGCCGAGCCCGGTCCCACCGCTTCCGGTAGCGGTCCCGGGTTCCTCCGGCGTAGCTGGAGCCGGACGATCCGCCCGAGCTCGACGGCCACCCGCCGCGCCCCGAACTCCATTGACTCCGCCGACCGCATCGATGCCGGCGTCGGACACTCCCCCACGGGAAGGTCGCCCGCCCGGCCTCGGCCGAGCGGACCACACACCGAAACCCCGCCGGCCGAAACCTGCGCCGAGAATCGAGACGCAGGGGCCCAGGCGAGCTCTGTCGAGCCGGAGGCCGCGGCGGGCACCGGTAATCAGGATGGCGACAATCCACCAGCGGCCCCTGGTCGGCGGATACCCCTGGGGCATGCGGTGGTACTCGGCGGTGGCCGACTCATCGCGCCCGACTGGCGGAAACGCGCAGCGCAGGCCCGAGAAGCCCGCCCAACGTTCCGACAGCAGTCGGCCGCCGCGTACCGGTGGACCCGTCGGCAGCTCACCGCGCTGCGCTACCGGGTACCGACCCGCGCGGAGCTCACCGAACTCCTCGACCGCCGCCCGTCGGCGCAGGATATCGCCGATTCCGCGCGGCGGCATCGCTTCCTGTTGGGCGGCCTGGCGCTCACCCTCCTGCTGGCCGCCGGGGATGCGGGGACGGGCCTCCTGGTAACCGAGCAGCCCCCCGCGCCCGGTATCGCCCACCGCGTCGCGGTCGCCCACCCGCTGAAACTGTCCACACCGGTGCCCTCGGTACGCCGCTATCTCGACGCCATCGCCAACGGTGAGCGGCTTCGCGAACAGGCCGTGGTGGCCGCCGCCGCCCGCGCGACCCTGGAGCGGGCGAAAGCGGAGGCCGCGGCTGCGGCGGCGGGTCAGGACCAACCGTGGATCAACAGCGCACCGGCTCCCGAGGGCGCGCTTCCGCCCGGCGCCATCCCGCCCGGGCCCGGCGGTTTCGTTCTCCCCGCTCCCGGCACATTCACCTCCGGCTTCGGCAGCCGCTGGGGTACCTACCACCGCGGTATCGATGTTGCCGGGCCGATCGGCACGCCAATCTATGCCGTTGCCGATGGGACGGTCATCGATGCGGGCCCGGCCCAGGGATTCGGCCTGTGGGTACGGATCCGGCACAACGACGGCACCATTTCCGTTTACGGCCATATGTACGATTTCTTCGTTTCGGTCGGCGAGCGTGTGCCCGCGGGGATGCAGATCGCCCGGATGGGAAATCGCGGTGATTCGACCGGTCCACATCTGCATTTCGAGATCATCATGAACGGACAGCATGTGGATCCGCAGCGCTGGCTGGCGCTGCACGGCCTTTCATACGGCTGATCTCCCACCGGGCAAATATCCGGTACCCGTAACCGGGCACACCCCACCGCCCCTCGCAATGTGATCGATAACTCAGAATTCGCAGGTAAAGCGGTTTCTCTCAGCAGAATAGAACCATCAGTTCGCTACTGGTTCACCTTTTATTAACCTTTCGCAATCATTCTGTGATTCGCCAGAGAACAGAGCGCAAGCCTGCATATCGCGGCAAAGATATTCGTCCGAATATCCCGCCGCCCCACCACCGCCGACACCATCGGCGCACGGGATACCGCGTCACTGGCCGCGAACAACTGAACCATCGGATCCCACAACGCAATCACAAAAGGAAACAGCGCAACAACGGCGCCGGCGATATCGCGGCGGCGTGGATCCCGCGCTGCCGGAGTTCGTTATGTATCTACGAAAACTGTTGCCCCTGGCCATTGTCGCCGCCGCCCTCGCGGTGCCCGTGCAGGCTGCAGCCGAAACCCCGATTGCCGGTGTGCCCGCGGAGCTGCAAGGCCCCGCGCAGCAACTGCAACAGCAGGCCCAGCAGTGGCAACAGCAGCTGCCGCAACCACAGCGGGATCAGTTACAACAGTTCGTCCAGCCGCTGCCGCAACCGCTACCGCAGCTCCTGCCACCGAGCTTCCCCGACAATCTGGACGGCTGGATCCGTAACGCGCTGCATATCCTCGGCCAGCGCGGTATCCCGGCGAGCTACGAGGGCATCCACCGCACCGCCATGCGGGAATCCGGCGGGAACCCGCACGCGATCAACCTCTGGGATTCCAATGCCGCGGCCGGCATCCCCTCGAAGGGGCTCATGCAGGTCATCGACCCCACTTTCGCCGCCTACCACGTGGAAGGCACCTCGTGGGATATCTACGATCCGGTCGCGAATATCGCAGCGGCCTGCAACTATGCCGCGGCCCGCTACGGCTCGATCGATAACGTCTTCGGGGCATACTGACCCGCCCCGGATCCCGGGTCGCGACGCCACGGCCTTTGGAAGGCCGGCGTCGCGCACCTCGGAGATTCAGCCTCGGACGCCCCGGCTGTCCGGCAAACGTGCGTCCTGAGAGTCAGAGCTCTATGCGGCCCTCGACCGCGGCGAGCCCGATATCCGAGCGGTAGTGGCTGCCGGGCAGTTTGATCCCGGCCAGCCGGTCGTAGGCCGCCGCACGCGCCGCCGTCAGATCCACACCCGTGCCGACGATGCTCAGCACCCGGCCACCCGCCGACACCAGCGCACCGTCCGCACGCTGCGATGTCCCCGCATGCAGAACGGTCGCCGGATCATCGGTCGCCGCATCGCTCGCCCCGGTGATCACATCACCGGTACGCGGCCGCCCCGGATAGTTCTCCGCGGCCAGCACCACCGTGACCGCCGCCCCACCGTGCCAGCGCGGTGCCGGCGTCTCGGCCAGAGTGCCCGTCGCGGTGGCGAACAGCAGCTCGCCCAGCGGACTGTCCAGCAGGGCCAGCACCGCCTGCGTCTCCGGATCCCCGAAGCGGCAATTGAATTCCACCACCGCCGGGCCCGCCGCGCCCATCGCCAGGCCGGCGTACAGCAGACCGCTGAAAGCGCAACCGCGCCGGACCATTTCGGCGGCGACCGGGGCCACCACCTCGTCGACGATCTGCGTGACCATCCTGTCGGGCAGCCACGGCAGTGGCGTATACGCGCCCATCCCGCCGGTATTGGGCCCGGTATCCCCGTCGCCCACCCGCTTGTGGTCCTGCGCCGGCAGCAACGGCACCACCGTCTCCCCGTCCACCAGGCAGAACAGCGAAACCTCCGGACCGTCGAGGAAAGATTCCAGCAGCACCGGATGCCCTTGTTCGAGCAGTTCGGCAGCATGATCGCGGGCGGCCAGGCGATCCTGGGTGACCACGACACCCTTACCGGCGGCCAAGCCGTCGTCCTTCACCACCCAGGTCGGGCCGAAACGATCCAGCGCGGCATCCAGTTCGGCCGGGGTATCCACGACCTCGCTGTGCGCGGTCCGTACGCCGGCCGCGGCCATCACATCCTTGGCGAACGCCTTCGAACCCTCGATCCGGGCGGCCTCGGCCGACGGGCCGAAACAGGCGATACCGGCCGCCCGCACGGCATCGGCCACGCCCAGGACCAGCGGTACCTCGGGACCGATCACCACCAGATCCGCAGCCACCTCCCGCGCCAGCGCGGCCACGGCCTCCGCGGATCCGGCGTCCACCGGCCGCACCTGGGCGTGCTGGGCGATACCGGCGTTGCCCGGTGCCGCGATGAGCGCACTCACCGCCGGGTCACGGCGCAGCGCAAGGACGAGGGCGTGTTCACGGGCTCCGGAACCGATGACGAGTACTCGCACCCGGACAGCTTAGAGCGTGCCGGGAACCCGGCTGCGCAGTGCCGGACGCTCACCGCTGCACGCAGGAGGGTCTCGGCTGCCACGGTCTGAAAGCTGCCGGAGGACCCGGGCCCTGCTCTCCTGCACGTCCGGGTTCCCCGGTCGCGCAGCACCGGTACCAGCGTGTTCCCGCCGGTCGGCGCCCGCCCGCGCCGTCTTGTGGATGATGGTGATGAAACACCCGAAGCGGGTGGGTAACTCGCGCGCCGGCCCGCCGGGGTAAACGCGCGGACGGGAGGACGATCATGGGCCTGATGGACGGAATCATGGGTAACGCCGGGCAAATGGAACCGGCGCAGGCACAACAGGAATTCCAGCGGCTACTGGGCAACGGCGAACAGATCTATTCGGCCTACATCCTGGTCCGCGACGCCATGCTGTTCACCAATCGCCGTCTCATCCTCGTCGACAAGCAGGGTTTGTCCGGCCGGAAGGTGAGCTATCACAGCATCCCGTACCGCGCGATCACTCATTTCTCGGTGGAAACCGCGGGCACCTTCGACCTGGACGCCGAACTGCTGGTGTGGATCTCCGGTTCCGACACACCCCTGCAGAAGCGGTTCAACCGCCAGGTCGACATCTACGAGGTCCAGGGCATTCTGTCGCACTTCGTCGGCGTGTAGGGCACCCGGCTCTGTCGGGCCGGCCCCGGCGCGCCATAAGCTCACCGTATGGCTTCTGTTTTCAGTGCGATCATCGCCGGGGATCTGCCGGGCCGGTTCGTCTGGGAGGACGACGAATTCGTCGGGTTCCTCACCATCGCGCCGGTGACCCAGGGGCACACCCTGGTGGTCCCCCGCAAGGAAATCGACCAGTGGCAGGATATCGACCCCGAGGTCTTCGCCCGCCTCAACGGCGTGGCGCAGAAGGTCGGGCAGGCCGTGCGGGCGGCGTTCGACGCGCCCCGGGCCGGTCTGCTGATCGCCGGGCTGGAGGTTCCCCACCTGCACGTACACGTCTTCCCGGCCTTCACCATGGGCAACTTCGATATTTCCGGCGCGGATCCGAATCCGGCCCCGGAATCACTCGACGACGCACAGACCAGGATCAAGCAGGCCCTGCGCGACCTCGGCTACGGGGCGAACGTCCCCGCCTGATCGAAGCGCCGCGCGGCGACAGCTGCCGTGACCAGCGGATCGTCGCCTCGGACCCCCATCCGACGGCGATCAGCCGGCTCCGACGCAATCGAAAGGGCCCCC